>JAUVJO010000366.1 GCA_030592345.1 Deltaproteobacteria bacterium | reverse complement strand
TTTCCGATGACTTCTGATTTTGTCTGACACTCTTCCTGGAATAGTTCCTTTTCCATGTGAGTAATGAACCCTCAATATTTTTTTACCATCAAAAGTAAACCATCCATATCGATGCTTCGTTGACCTTTCATCCAGCTTCAGTTTCTCGAAAATCTTCCCTATCTCAGCTTTCTTTATTTGCATTCAATGATTTCCTCCAGATACTCCAACCACTTTTGGGGCAGAGTGCCAAGATTCTCTTTATCTTCCACCAAATCTTCAAAAACCTGAACAATTTCGCCACAAAGTAAGTCTAAGGCTTCAGAAGCCGTATCTGCATAAGAGAAAGCCTCTATGTCGTCAAAACTTGCTACAACCTTATCTTCTTCATATTCCAGGGTAACGTGGATGGGAGTTCTTAAGTGATATTTAAGATGCTTTAAGGAATTAAGCGGAATAATTCTGTATCTCGTGTCAACTGTATGAATAATTTTTTTGGTCAGGTCCTTGTACTGATCGGCAGTTAAGATACTTTGTTGCATATGATCCCCCTTTCAAAAAATATGTAATCTCACTTGTCAAAGCGGTTCATATTATCATAATTCGTTTCTTCCCACCGTCCCACTCTTCAACCGACTTTCATTTGTGTCAAAAGTGTAGACGCCACCCCGCTCTTCTGACTCGGGCCATGATGTTACGTAAGAAGCCAGGTGCCTCAATCTTAGACTTTCTTGTCATCATGAACCGGCTCTGAAAGGATTACTTGAAACTGTACAACTAGATGTCCCCAATCTCACTCAGCGTTTCATATCCACAGAAAGCCTCTGATCTCGACAAGTCGGTGAAGATTGCATTGATCCTCCTTTTCCCATTTCACTTCCAGTCTCCCGTGTTTCTTGAGAGCTTGATAGTAGTTCGCATATTTCTTTTTATCTGGCTCAACCATCTGGCCAAGTTCAGATCCGGGAATCTTCTTGAATTTCATTGGAGGTATCTTCAACCTCTTGTCATCAAGGGAGCTTTTTCTGGAGGGTCGTTCTCTCTTCCACCATTTGTACAGCTCTCTGATTTCTTTCCACGCACGCTTATGTGATTCATCGGAATTCCAGTTCACAATCCTGCCGGGATCTTCTTTCTCTACGAAGTCAACCAGCAATTGGAAGGCAGCATGCAGAAGGATTTCATCCTTATCGTGCCAGCCTTTCTCCAGTGTCTCTATTTTTAGATATTTCATTTTATGGTCTCCATGCCGAACGTTTGCGGATCACCGGCGGCCCAAGATGTTCCGAACCTTAGAACCTCTACAAGAAATCTGCGCCTTGCGCCTGGCATCGCCATATTTTCCAAATCTACCGCCCATGGACACTTCTTTCAAACTTTCGCATCAGAACTATTCAACATAGTCAACAACGGCCCAGACGTTATCTTTACAACGTTCAATTCTCTATCATCGACTTTCCTGCCATCATGAACCGGCTCTAAAAGGGTTGCTAAGAAACTGTAAGACTAAAGAGCGTTTCCAGACTTCTCCTGAAGTGCTTTATTGCTCATAAGGAGGAGTTAGTTACTTATTTACAACGTCCCCTTGCTCCCTATGAATTCAGAGCAAGAGTCAAAAGTAGAATGACCCCTGGCCTACCTTTTTTTGCGTTTTGGTTGGTATGGTCAAGTTGGAGGTATATTAAGTCCATGGGCCGGGAGCCTTCCAGTTGGCATCAAAACAACGATCCGTCGCCAAGGCGTCCACTATCGGTCCCAGGAATGGGGCAATCGCGGAGATAATCTCCGCAAAATCCCCTGGGGTGTCAGCCAGCCTGTTCCTGCGGATGAATGCCCGCCATTGGACGGCCTTCGTAGCGTCTTCGGCAAAGGCGCGTGCGAAGGCAATAGGGCTGGATGGGATTTTTGTCCCTCGGGTAGCAAACGTTTTTGCGATGGCCTCTGCCAGTGTCCGGCCATCGAAGTTGAACTGCCGTGACAGGAGTCGGATATCGAAAAAATCTTTCATGCGACTATTCAGGTTTCCCAGCTTCACCATGGCTTCGAATTTCTCGGCAATAGTGCTTTCCTTGCTGTAACCATGGAGACGCGGTGCAGGCAATTGGAGGATCGTCGGATAATCCGTAAGTTCCGCCGATGGAACGACCACGTCGCCGAAACCGATATCAATCTGCAACGTAACGCGCGCCGTGTCCAGCTTTGCCAGGGACCGGAGACGCACCCCTTCGTAGTCGGCATCCTCAGTGATACGCTCCCCTTCCACGGTAGTCGGCTCGAATGCCAGGCCGTCAGGTTCAACATCCTGAAGACATACATCCTTTGCCACAGCTATCATCGCGTCGATGCTGTTGTCGGTCCTGCCGAGGAGATCGATATCCATCGTGGGACGTGAAATTGGTGCTTCCCACACGGTCAACATCAAAGCGCCTTTGAGAACGAACTTTTGAGCGTGAGGGGATTTCGATAACCGGTAAAGGAACCTTTCCATGACGAAGTACTGGAGCAATTCGTTGAAAGGGCGGTTTGTCTCCCTTGCCTTGTTAAGCAGACGCTGACGAACAGAGGCGGCCATATTCTTAAGAGGGCGCTTCATTACACCAATGCCTCCAAGTAAGGACGTATGACCTTTTCAACTCGGCATATGCTTGCAAACCGCATGAGGTTATCGACCTTGAGCCGTTTTCGCTCACGATAAAGTCGAAGAGCCTCGATAGCCGTATCGAGTCCAATTTTGTTACGGTATTTGAAGCAGTCCGCTATCGTCTTCTCGGGGCTGTAGATGTGCAGGGAAATGCCGTCAACCATCTCACATTCTATCCCTGAAGAGAACGTCTCCCCGCCAAACCTAAAAACACGCACCGGAGGGTAGTCAACGCGGGGTGGCCGTGAATCTCTTGGCACAGCAATATATACCTCATGCGGAATCTGGGTCGTAATCTCGTGATAGGACAGGGCTGAAAGCAGGCAAATGACACCCTTGGGCACCTTGAGGGCGACGGAGACAAGATCGGGATTTCCAAGCGGCGGCATGTCAGCCAGACGATACAGGCCGCGGCTAAGCTTCTCCACAACGCTGGCGTCCCGCATTGCGTATAGCATACGGGGATGGATGCCCGCATTGATGGCCTCGCTTGTTCGGAGAACTCCTCCGTGCTTCCGAAAGATAGCCTTTGGTCGTTCGTATGTGTTCTGTCCTCGATTCATGGCAGAAACCCCTGGATAAAAGCGTAACCACTTGTGACCGTT
The DNA here is from genome assembly GCA_030592345.1 of Deltaproteobacteria bacterium. Classification (GTDB taxonomy): domain Bacteria; phylum Desulfobacterota; class Desulfobacteria; order Desulfobacterales. The sequence goes on along the minus strand of JAUVJO010000366.1, from coordinate 258 downwards.
TGGCAACATTATTATCCAGTTCCAGGGTTTGTCAAGGTGAAAATCGAATGGATCAAATAAACACCGTGGCTGGGTAGATGAGTCTATTGGAGATGGGGCCGGTATCTGTGATAGGAAGTGGACCCGCAGCATCGCGGCCTGCCCCGTTAAATGCTGTACCTGATTTAACTGGGGTGAGAAGCGAGGAATTTGTGGAGAGGACACAGGATGAGCTTGGCATCCCCATATTTTCCAAATCTACCGCCCATGGACACTTCC
>JAUVJO010000247.1 GCA_030592345.1 Deltaproteobacteria bacterium | reverse complement strand
ATTCTTGTCACTTGAGCCTGGAGGGGACTATGGGAATCAGAGAAAGCATGGCAGAACGCTTGGAGCGTTTGGCACGTCTTGTGCCCGGCATGGGGAGCTATCAAGACAAAGAAGGCAGGCGCGATGCAGACAAGAGGCTGCGCGTAACTCTGGCCGAGCGTCTTGATTCAGCCAGAAAGGTTGTAGAAGATGTTATTGCTAAACAACAAAGAGATGGCCACATCGAGGGCCTGGACCGGCTGGGTAGTTTGGATCGCAAGCTCCATCAGGCAGCCGATTCGATCCGGTTTGCCAGCTACGGTTTTTCGGGGGTATTTGACGCTATCAAGATCGATGAGGAAAAACTCGATAGACTGTATGCCTTTGATATTGCTCTGGCAGAATTGGTGTCAGCCGTGCAGGAAGCTGCTGAGCGTTTAAGTACTTCCTCACCTCAGGCCATGGTGACAGATGCCCTGGAGCCTATGGAGCAGCAAGTCGTCACTTTTGTCAATAAGATCGAGGAGCGAAAGAACCTTTTTGGCTAGCGACACGCTACCGTCGATACTTCAATCCGGGCAGGAGGTCATCATGACAGTATTTTTGGAAGTCATTGAGTGGTTTGATGAAACCGGCGAGGTCATGGTCCATCGTATCCCTGAAACAGGGTCGGGAGAGATCAAGATGGGCGCTCAACTCATCGTGAGGGAGACTCAGGCCGCAGTTTTTTTTCGTGACGGCAAGGCCTACGATCTGCTGGGGCCTGGGCGGCACACGCTGTCCAGCCTCAACCTCCCCCTCATAACCAAGGCCCTTAGCCTCCCTTTTGGGTTCAAGAGCCCTTTTCGTGTGGAAGTCTATTTCGTAAACTTGAAGGTCTATACGAGCCTGAAATGGGGTACGAAAGAACCAGTGGCATTTCGGGACTCGCAACTTGGCCTGGTGCGGCTGCGCGGTTTTGGAAACTACACGATGCGCGTCATCCAGCCTCTCCTATTTATCAATACCCTTGTCGGAACACGGGGTATCTTTGAAACAGGTGCCATTTCGGATTATCTCCGTGACGTGATTGTTTCTCGTTTGAATGACCTGCTGGGAGAAACCCTGGACACGATTTTTGATCTACCCAAGCAGTATGATGAATTCGCCATTGCCCTTAAGAGTCGAGTCACAGATGACTTTGAGCGTTACGGCATTGGCCTGGTGGATCTCTACATCAATTCCATTACGCCGCCGGACGAAGTGCAGCGAATGATCGATGAGCGAAGCGGGATGCAGGCTGTCAGAGACCTGGATGCGTTCTTGAAATTCAAGGCGGCAAAGGCCATGGGTGATGCGGCCGTCGGGGGCGCTGGAGGCACTGGAGCCGCTTCAGAAGGTCTCGGCCTTGGCGTTGGCGCAGGGCTTGGGATGATGCTCCCGGGCATACTCCAAAAATCCATGGCAGGTTCGGGAGTGCAAAAACAAGACATCGCCTGTCCCAAGTGTCATGCCACGATCAGCATGGAAGCCCGGTTCTGCCCCAACTGCGGGCACCAACTCGTCGTAGTCAATCGGTGTCATGCATGCAACGCAGACCTGCCACCCGAGGCGAGTTTCTGTATGGTTTGCGGGGCAAGCATTGAAAAACCCGATATCAAGTGCCCAAAGTGTGGTGCGGATGTGCTCCCCGAGGCCAATTTCTGCAACGAGTGCGGGGAAAAGATAAGGTAGATGCGCCTTATGACAAGCACTACATTTCGGAGTTCCTATAACTTTAGGCATTTTAGGCACTTTTTACTTTAGGCACTTTGTCTCATGGACCTCTTTCTCTCCACCCGTTGCCCGCAGTGCGGCGCTGACATCTCATTTGAAGAAGAGAGCACTGTTGTCTATTGCAATTACTGTGGCTCTGCTCTTCACATTACTGGTCGCTCAGGCGTTTTACGCACCTACGTGGCACCCCGAAAAGACGTCCAACGTATGAAAAAAGCGATTCGTGATGGCATGAAGCAAGCTAATGCCAAAGCTGCTGTTGTCAACGAGAAGAAGCTCTTTTTTGCCCCTTACTGGCGCATCAAAGGGATGGTGTTTAGATGGATATTTGGAAGCAATGTCCAGGGTGAGACCATTAAGGACCTAAAGACGAAACATCTCGACCACACCTTTCCGGCCTATGACGGAATTAATCTGGGGCTTCGCTCGCTGGGCATACGGCCCGGGGCCTTAAAGCTCCTCTTTTTTGATCGTTCGGAAATGACCAAGATGGGCTCCATCATCAAGGTTGTCCGCACTTTTAAGGAAGCAGTGAAACATGGGGAGTCCATGACGGGTGTTGGGCTGGACGAGACTGGCATACAGGTCCACCTTGGGCGAACCCGCTTGATTGGTGAGCGATACAGTATTATCTATTTCCCGTTCTGGATGATAAAGCTCTCAATCGGAAAGGAATCTCGCGTCTTGATCCTGGATGCCGTGGCCAATAGAGTGACCCGAATCCTGACACAGGAACAATGGGAAGAGATGGTAGTAAAGGCGACAAAACAGCCTGCCAGGGTCAGTTTTAGCAAAGTCTCCTTTATTTCATTCAAGTGCCCTAACTGCGGGTGGGAGCTTCCCCTGAATCGTTTTGACATCATTCATGTGTGTAGCACCTGTCAACGGGCATGGATGGAACGGGGTGGCGATTTCAAGCCAGTCCCATTTGAGGCAGCCGCACCGCCAAAAGGCCTAAACCAGGATGTTGTCTATCTGCCATTCTGGGTTTTTCAGGCTGAGATCTCCTCCAATGGACAAACGCTAAAAACAGCGGCAGATCTGTACCGATTTTCCCTCATGTTTCCCACAAGGCCCATTAACAGCACAGACAGGCGAGCAATTCGGTTCTATGTGCCGGCAGCAGCAATCCGAAACATTTCAGCCGCAAACAAACTGGCCACCCGTGTGACCCAGAACCAACCGGCCTTTAGTCGAATGCCAAGGGAAGAACTTTTGGACTGCAAGTTTATGGGTGTATTCCTGCCCCCAAAAGCAGCCAGTAGCATGGCAGACATTTTGCTGTGCTCGATAACGCCTCGCAACAATCGGAATCGGCAGGACTTTGTAAAGCAGGCGGACTTATCTATCAGCAAGATGCATTTGCTTTGGTGGCCATTTTATGAACAGCGCCTCTTCATAAGGGATGCGCTTTGCGGTTGCGGTATTCAAAAGGGAGCGATGTCCGTGAATGTATGGAAGTAACCGTTCACGGTTTTCCGTTCTCCGTTCACCGGCAGACATGGACAGTTTGAGAATCAGACCTGCAATCGGATAAGTATATGAGGACGGTACGGACAACTGACAACAGTGAACCGTGAACGGCTACGTATGAAACAAGGGACAAGGAACATGATCGTCAAGTTCTGGGGGGTTCGAGGCTCTATTCCCTCACCCGTGGGCTCGCATGAGGTCAAAGCAAAGATCGTTTGGGCGCTGAAAAGAGCCTCTGGCCACGATTTTAGCGATGAAGGTGGTGTGGAACGCTATGTCGATGGGCTACCGCGCCATATAAAGGGAACGTACGGGGGCAACACTCCGTGCGTGGAGTTGCAGTCCGGGGATACGACCGTGATCTTTGATGCAGGCTCGGGCATCAGGGCCCTTGGTATGGACCTGATGAAGAAAAGCTTCGGCCAAGGGACCGCAACTGCCCATTTGCTCTTGAGTCATACCCACTGGGACCATATACAGGGCCTCCCATTTTTCCAGCCGGCCTATGTCCGAGGCAATCGAATTGTAATCTATAGCCCCCACCCGCAAATTCAGGAGCGTATCGAGACACAGCAGATGCCCTGGTATTTTCCGGCCTCAATAGACGCCATGGGAGCTGATATTGAATTCGTCTCTCTTTCTGAAGGAGAGACAATAATGATTGATGATCTGAGTATATCAAATATCATGTTGAAACATCCCGGGGACTCCTTTGGCTACCGCGTTGAAAAGCAAGGGGTTTCCTTTGTGTACGCCACGGATACGGCCATGAACAATCTATCTGAATCTCATCAAGAAGAATTCCTCCGATTTTTCTCCCACGCAAAGGTTGCTGTACTTGATGCCCAGTACATGCAGGATGAAGTTGTAAGCAAGGAACACTGGGGGCATAGCACTTCGCGCACGGGCATCGACCTGGCTCTTCGGACCAAGATCGAAACCCTGGTCCTTTTCCATCATGAGCCGAGCCACGATGATCATACGCTCTATGAAAGATCCCAAAGGGCACGGAATTATCTGGATTTGAAGCGGCAAGATCAAAGTTGCACCGTGGTCATGGCGTACGAGGGGCTGCAATTGGAGATTTAAGGAACTGTGGGATATTGGACTTTGGATTGCGGATTTGGGTTGCACATCATCAGCGGGCCAACTGGAAGTCTAATGCGTATGCAGATTGACATAAAGGAGACCGTAGACAAGATTCTTGGCGGCGATGTCCGAACGGCAGCCCGGCTGATCAGGGACATTGATAACGGCATTGCCTCTTCGAGGCAGGTTTTAAGATCTCTCTATCCCTACACCGGCAGGGCATATGTGATTGGTATCAGCGGCTTTCCTGGCGTTGGGAAAAGCACCCTGGTTGACCAGATGATTAAGGCATACAGAGGGGAAGGAAAAAGCCTCGGGATTCTCGCTGTGGACCCTACCAGCCCTTTTTCAGGTGGTGCCATACTGGGAGATCGGATTCGGATGCAGCGTCACGGGACCGACCCGGAGGTATTTATCCGGAGCCTGGCCACCCGAGGCCATTTTGGGGGTTTGACCCGCTCTACACGCAACGTGATCGATGTCTTGGATGCCATGGGAAAAGAGATCATCCTGGTAGAAACCGTGGGTGTAGGCCAGGATGCAGTGGACATTGTCACAACAGCGCACACAACGATCATAGTTGTCATTCCTGGCATGGGAGACGATATCCAGGCCATTAAGGCAGGTATCCTGGAGGTTGCCGATATCTTTGTCGTGAACAAGGCGGACCGGGAAGGTCTTGAACAAACCATCAATCACTTGCAGGCTATGCTGGCCATGAGTGCCCATGGGAGCCCTGAAGGAGACTGGCAACCACCTATTGTGGCCACTGAGGCGATTCATAACCGAGGTGTGCCCGAGCTGTTGTCGGAAATAGCGACTCACAAGGCGTTCTTGTTCAGTCATGAGAAAACACACCTCAAAGAGCACCTGAGGAAAAAGGCATTGAGCGAGGTAATAGACACCATCAGAGAGAGAGTAGTCACGGAGATTATGCAAGAGCTGGAGGAT
>JAUVJO010000250.1 GCA_030592345.1 Deltaproteobacteria bacterium | reverse complement strand
ACTATGGAAGTGAAAAAGACAGGTAAGGAAAAGGGCATTGGTCAGCACACATGGCGTGGCCTCCGGACCCAGCGCAAGTTTTTCCAGTCTTTTATGTTTGGGCTTTTCAGGCTTTCTGCTGCCATCAATGGAATGGCGCTGGCGATCATTTTGTATTTTCTTGTGGCAAGAGGGTGGCGGGCCATCAACTGGACCTTTCTAACCCAGCCCCCTATGGAGGCCATGACCAAGGGGGGCATCCTGCCGTGTATCGTAGGCACTCTGTGTCTTAGTTTGGGGGCCATTATCGTTGCTCTACCCATCGGGGTGGCTTCAGCCATCTACCTCCATGAGTATGCCAGTCCCGGCAGGTTGCTCCGCGTAATCCGTCTCGGGATCAATAACCTTGCAGGGGTTCCTTCCGTGGTCTTCGGACTCTTTGGTTTGGCCTTGTTTGTGGTCTGGTTAGGTTTTGGAGTCAGTATCCTTTCCGGTGCCCTGACCCTTGGTGCAATGACCTTGCCCGTGATCATCGGGGCCTCGGAAGAAGCCCTGCGCGCCGTTCCTGATACTTACCGGGAGGCATCTCTGGGGTTGGGAGCCACCAAGTGGCAAACCATCTATCGGGTAGTACTCCCGGCTGCTTTGCCTGGCATTCTCACCGGGGCTATCTTGGGGATCAGTCGGGCCGCAGGGGAAACAGCGCCCATTATGTTTACCGCGGCTGTATTCTACACACCTTCTCTTCCGACTTCTATTTTTGATGAAATCACGGCCTTGCCCTATCATGTATACGTCCTGGCCACGGCTGGCACAGAGATAGAAGCTACACGCCATCTCCAGTACGGAACCGCCCTGGTCTTGATCGTCCTTGTTCTGGGGTTGAACCTCGTTGCCATTATCTATCGAGCTCGTCTTCAAAGGGGAATGCGGTGAAATGGTTGAGTCGTTGAGCAATACAATGAAAAGTAAGGACCGTAACCGTTCACAAATTCAGAGGTTCAGGATTAACCGAAAATCTGAACCGCTGATTCGTGGGTTGTGAAAGCTAACCCTAAACGGTTCACCCTGTTAAATAGAGTTCCCTTCGGGACACGAAGTGTAATGTTTTCAAGCCGTCAGGCGCAACCTTGCGCCAAATTTAACAAGGTAAACTCTGAACCCGGGAACGCCTAATTTGAACGTAAGGATGGATAAGTCATTGAAAATGACAACAAAGGACTTGGATTTCTATTATGGTGATTTTCAGGCCCTGCATAAGATTTCTCTTGATTTTCGCACCAACCAGGTAACGGCCCTCATCGGCCCATCAGGGTGCGGGAAAAGTACTCTGCTCCGCTGCCTAAATCGGATGAACGATTTGATCCCTATGAGTCGTGTGGAGGGGAAGGCACTGTTGGATGGTCAGGACATCTACGATCCACAAGTCGATGTGGTGACGCTACGTCGTCATATCGGCATGGTGTTTCAAAAACCCAACCCCTTTCCTAAAAGCATTTTTGAAAATGTGGCATACGGTTTACGGGTAAACGGCATAAGAGATAAAGCCTACGTTTCAGCCCGGGTGGAAAAGAGTCTCCAGAGGGCCGCCCTTTGGGATGAAGTCAAAGACAGGATTTACGAATCAGCCCTGCGTCTTTCTGGTGGCCAACAACAACGCCTCTGTATTGCCCGGGCCCTTGCGGTGGGGCCTGAAGTCCTGCTCATGGACGAGCCGGCATCTGCCCTGGACCCCATTGCCACTCAAAAGATCGAGGAATTGATACATGAATTGAAAGTGAAATACACAATCATCATTGTTACTCATAACATGCAGCAGGCAGCCCGTGTATCTGATGTCACAGCTTTTTTTTATCTTGGAAAACTCATTGAAGTGGATCAGACAGAGACTCTTTTTACCCGCCCCGGCCTGAAGCAAACATCCGATTATATCACCGGCCGCTTTGGATAGGATCGGTAACAACAAAAGGGACACATTATGACCGAGAAGCGCCTTCAGAAAGAGTTAGACAAACTGAAAAAGAGTATCCTTTCCCTTGGTACTATGGCCGAGGAACGTGTTCGCATGGCCGTTAAGGCGCTCGACTTGAGCGACGCGAATCTTGCTGCCAAGATCATCCTCATGGACTATGAGATAGATGAGAATGAGGTAGAAGTGGAGGAAGAATGCTTGAAGATTCTCGCCCTGCATCAACCCGTTGCCGTGGATCTTCGGTTTATCATTGCCGTAATCAAGATCAACAACGACCTTGAAAGGGTCGCTGATGAGGCGGTTAACATCGCAAAATGTGTTGAGTTTATTGCCAGACAGGACAAGGCGGAATTCCCTTTTGACTATAATCTAATGGCACAAAAGGCGGAATTCATGCTCAAAATGAGCCTGGATGCTCTCGTCAACCTTGATCCGGACCTGTCTTTTCGAGTACTAACTTTAGATGATGAGGTGGATCGTATCCACAGCGAGATCCATGCCCAGGTAAAGGATGCTATCGTCGAGCAGCCCAATCGCGTGGGTTATTTGATTAACCTCCTCTTGATTTCCCGGCACCTTGAGCGGATCGCAGACCATGCCACCAACATTGCCGAAGAGGTCATCTACATGATAGAAGGTGAAATCGTTCGGCACGGCAAATGGGAGCAAAACCTCGAACAACTGCGTACATAGGTCCTTCTTGTATCACCTCTTGATAAAATTTCCTTTTTTCAGACAGGATGAACAAGCCCGCCCTGGCGCGACAGCCAAGCAATATACTGTTTCATGGGCGTATTTAAGCGTTGGGGGGAAATAACAACTTTTCCGCGTCCTTCTGGAAGAAAGAAAGTGAGCTAAAGTTAAGGACTTGAAGAAACAGTTTTTTATTGAAAGAAAGTGAGTCCCGCCTTTAGCGGGATTAAGCAGTGCGCCTCCGGCGTAACATATTATAACCAGGCAGAATACCTCAATCCCGCTAAAGGCGGGACTCACTTTAGCTCACTTTAGGCACTTAATGTACTCCACAAATGCGGCGCAAGTGATTTCAAGAGAATGCATTCCCAAGAGTGTGATGAGGGTCTAACCAAAATCTAACCATATCCTCATTTCGTCTTAACAGAGTGCAACCAAATATACCTCGAAAGGCCATAAATGACACTTTTTCGCCGGCCATGAACATTAATAGCCGCGTTGCTCAGGCTTGCAATAGCCAGCTATTCCGCGCCTTCGCGCCTTGCTCTTGATGCTCATGACTCACCGAGAAAAGCGCCATTTATGACCTTCCGAGGTATAGCATGGAGCGGAACATCAAGATTGTCCTTGTCGGGAGGTGAGGCTTGTAGGTTTGGGGAAGACGAATAATTGCAAGGCAGCAAGAGGTAATTCCATCGCTATATATTTGGAAAAAAACTAACGAAAAGGAGCGTAAAAAGAACTATGAAAAAAAAGGCCGTTATCCTATCTGTTGCGATAGCTTTGGTGACAATGTTTTCCAGTACTCAGAGTCTGGCTAGGGAAGTTGACGTTCTGGTCGACAAACTAGTTGAAAAAGGAGTCCTTTCTGACTCAGAAGCACAACAGATTCTGACTGAGATGCAAGAAGAAAATGCCAGAGAAAAGACCGAAATCAAGCAAGTGGCCACCGAGGCGGCAAAAAAAGAGGCTGAAACCAGTAACGTCAAGCTCCCACAGTGGCTAGAAAAAATGCATTTTTTTGGAGATCTAAGACTCCGGCACGACACTCAGTGGAGAACCGAACAGAAACCGGGCAAAGACGAAATCAAATATAACCGTAACCGTGAACGGTTCCGCCTCCGTTTGGGCGTCACAGCGAAAACAACTGAGACTACAGAAGTCGGCGTCAGGCTGGCTTCCGGATCAGGTTATCAGAACACAACGAACCAGAGCTTTGATGAGCATGCAAGAGGTAAGCATATCTTTATCGACAAGGCGTATGCATCCTGGAAGCCTTTGGATTGCCTCAAAATCACAGGTGGAAAGGAAAAGAACCCACTATTTACAACGCCACTGGTCTGGGATCCTGACGTCAATCCGGAGGGGCTTTCAGAAAAGTTCAGGCTTGGTGTTACTGACCGTGTCGACATTTTTGCAAATCTGGGGCAGTGGGTCGTCGAAGAGATAAATGTGAAGGATCGTAACAGTGATCCCGCCCTCTTTGCTTATCAAATAGGGTCTGCAATCAGACCAACCGAAACGGTAAGTCTCGATTTAGCCCTGGCCTATTATGACTATCAAAACCTGGATGACTTTGAGTGGAAGCCTGGTGCCCTGGAAAATCCGGAAACATTTCTGGGATACAACAATAAATACGGCCAGCAGATGATCTTCGATGGCAACGGGATGCTTCTCAATGAATTCAAGTGCTGGGCGTTGCAAGCAAAGGTCAAGGTAAAAGATGTCTTGCCTGTGCCGCTTTCTTTCTTCGGGAGCTATATTAACAACACAGCAGCCGATATCGATGAGCTTATAGAAAAGGGCGTTGATACCGGAGACAGCGACCCCAGAAAACTGGAGAAATATGGCGACGATAATCGTGATTCGGGCTGGCTTGTTGGCCTATCAGTGGGAAGCAAGAAGAAAAAAGGAGATTGGTATGCGAAGTACTTTTACCAGGAATTAGAAGACTATGCATTCCCTGCCGTATTCGTTGACTCCGACTTTCACGGCGGAGGAACCAATAACAAGGGGCACTATGTTCAGGGCCGGTATTTCCTCACGGACAATATCCAGGCCAGAGCCACCGGTTTTTTTACAAAGCGTCAGGATGAGTGCAAGGACGGAAAAAAGGATGAAGACCGCCTACAGGTGGACGTCGTATTCTCCTTTTGATGATATAGTCTTTCAGAAAAGGATTTTGGGGTTATCGGTTTTTGTCTCGCCGCTAAGATTTTTCCCCACCTTGTGCTAAGGGGGTGATTGGGGGTCGGGCCGCGGTAACCGGCGAATATGATTCAGATTAGTTTCAAAAACGGGCTCAATTTTGGGGCTATAATGACGTTTTTGATGGCAAAAAGAGCGCTATAGGAATCACGCATGGCTAGAGCGAAAAAACATTACATCGCCGGGCAGGTTTGGCATATCACACATAGATGCCACAAAAGGGACTTCCTGCTTGGGTTCGCTAAAGACAGGCGGCGATGGTTGCAGTGGCTCTTTGAAGCGAAAAGGCATTACGGACTGGCAATCCTGGACTATGTGGTTACTTCAAATCATATCCACTTAATTGT
>JAUVJO010000418.1 GCA_030592345.1 Deltaproteobacteria bacterium | reverse complement strand
TGTCATTTTATATTTTTTATGGAAGACAGGCAGATGCAGTAATCAAAAAATTGGAGAATTGTTCAATATTACCTATTCATCGGTTAGCCGAAGAGTCAGTCATGTTCAAGTGCAATTAAAAACAAGTGACGATTGTAGGATCAAGAGGATTTATAAAAAACTAAATGAAACAATCAAGGTTTGATACTATACTCCTTTGCTGCTTCTTACAGCCTGTCGGGCTGGCTTGGCATAAGGCACTTGAATGTATTCTGTCAATTTTAGCTTGCAGTTAAAGAAAAAAATAGCTATTTTTATTTGAAAAAAAATTGCGAAGGATTGAGGAATTTTTGAGGGAGATTGTGTCAGCAGACACACCGCGAGATTTCGATGCCTTTGCAGCTAATATCATCTTTAAACGCTTTGTAGAAAGAGATATTGAGAAATGACATCATGAATACACCGCAACAAATTACTATAGGTGCTAATGAACTCCAACAGGTCTCAGAACCGCTTATTCGAAGAATAATTAGGGGAGAATTATTTAAGGTCATTCAACAAACCTCAAATATTTTTTTTCTCAGTCCGGATATGCCATTATACAAAGACATGGAAGAAATTGCTCAACGAAAAGCTTCCCATGACATCGAACTCTTGTCTCATGATGAGGTGTGGAATGAACCTATCAAATATTGCAGTAATCGAAAGTATCGTTGAACAGCATGCGGAAGAAGCAGCTTTCCTGTGGATTCTCCGGGATGCTGCTGTCCAGGCACCGCACTATTCCCTGAATGACCTGGCAGATATAGATGAACGTGTGGAAGCTCACATAGATGGATTGCGAATTGCTGAAGATGTGGGGTGGACTATCTGCGCGGATGCGCTGGCACATGAGGAACCAGGGGAAGTGTTTGCCGTTGCTGTCCTGGCCTTTGAGAGCGGACAAGATCAGCGCATCAATATGGTGCTGGAAGCTGCGGCCACAGATCCGGGATTGTCACGGGGACTTATTTCCGCGCTTGGCTGGCTGCGTTTCGACCGGGTGAAAGAGCATATTGACCAGTTGCTCCGATCATTAACACCTGAACTGCGTCGGATCGGCATAGCAGCCTCCGCCGTGCATCGCCAGGATCCTGGCCCAGCGCTTGTTGATGCTTTAAATGATGAGAACACTTTTCTTAAAGCGCGTGCTATTCGCGCGGCAGGCGAGCTGGGTCGTATTGATCTGCTCCATATGTTAAAGAATCAGCTTGCTGCCGAGGACAAGGAGTGCCAATTCTGGGCTGGTTGGTCGGCGGTTTTGTTAGGAGACCGAGATGAGGCCCTGGAGTTTCTCAAAACCCTTGCCACATCAGAGTCACCCTTCCTGGAAAGCGCTTTTAACCTTACTTTGCGGGTTATGAACAATACCAGCACTCAAAACTGGCTGAAAGAAATGTCTCAGCAACCTGACTGGCTTCGCTATACGGTGATCGGGGCGGGAGTTACCGGGGATCCGGTACGCATTCCGTGGCTTATTGAGCATATGGAAGTGCCGGAACTTGCTCGTGTTGCGGGAGAGGCCTTCACCATGATTACCGGGGTCGATATTGCCTATGAAGATCTTGAGGGTGAGTGGCCAAAAGGTTTTGAAGCTGGGCCAACAGAGAGCCCTGAAGACGAAGATGTGGAAATGGACTCTGATGAAGATCTTCCGTGGCCTGATGCTCAATTAATTGCTGAATGGTGGGCGAAGAATAAAGCTGCTTTTCGAAACGGCACTCGATATCTCTTGGGTCAACCCATATCCCCTGAACATCTCCACAAGGTTCTCAGAACCGGCTTCCAACGTCAGCGGGCTGCCGCTGCTTTGGAACTGGCCATTTTTCAGCCAGGCCAGCCCCTTTTTGAAGTACGTGCGCCAGGATTTCGGCAAAAACAGATCCTTGGGTTGAAGTAAAAAAATATGTGATCACGTGAGCATTAGAATAACTATGTATATCTCCCCATCTCTTGGAATCGTGTTCCGCTTGTCTTTTTGCGAATCAGCGTTGCCATTCCTTCCAAAAGACGAAGTTGGTCTGATAAATTTAATGTTTTTATCTCGGATATGACTTGGGTATAGTTTGCTTCCGGCATGATCCGTCTCCCGTCTTAAATATGTTCATTATCTTATATAATTTCACCTTCCCATAGCATTTTACAGAATATGCTCCAGGGCAAAATACTGACATTTAGACTCAATTTTCTTGGAAACGGGTCTCTTGATACGATAAAGCTTTTTCGACATTTTTGTTCTTCATAAAACAGATGAAGTCCTT
>JAUVJO010000412.1 GCA_030592345.1 Deltaproteobacteria bacterium | reverse complement strand
GTGGATGAAGTTGGTGTCGTTCAGCGATTTGGCCAGTATGTGCGCACGGTTGAGCCGGGGCTCCACTTCAAGCTCCCCACAGGTATTGAGAAGGTAACAAAGGTGAGGGTGCGTTTCGTATACAAGGAAGAATTCGGTTTCCGGACACTTCGGGCCGGTGTTCGTACCCAGTACGCGGCAGGCAAGGCCTATGATGAAGAAAGTTTGATGCTTACAGGGGACCTCAATGTGGCTGTTGTGCCATGGATTGTCCAGTACCGGATAAAAGACCCTTACAAGTACCTGTTTAAGGTTCACAATGTCAGAATCACGCTACGAGATTTGTCACAAGCAACTATGCGCATGGTTGTGGGTGACTCCAGCATTAATGATGTCATCAGCAAGAGGGAACAAATCGCTGATGAAGCACGGGGGCTCCTGCAAGAAGAGCTGGATGAGGCAGAAACAGGGATTTTTGTTACGACCATCGAGATGAAAAAGACCAATGTGCCAGAACCTGTCCAGCCCTCTTTTAACGAGGTGAACCAGGCAACCCAGGAAAAGGAACGCATGATTTACCAGGCGCGCGAGCAGTACAATAAGGCCATCCCCGCTGCCAAAGGAAACGCGGAAAAGACCATCAAGTCCGCTGAGGGGTATGCGCTGGCCCGCGTGAACCGGGCCAAGGGCGATGCATCCAGGTTCGTGGCCCGGTATAAGGAGTATGAAAAGGCAAAGGACGTGACACGCAGGCGTCTTTATCTGGAGGCGCTCAAGGACCTGTTTCCCAAATTGGGCGAGAAATACATCCTTGATGCAGAGCAAAAGAACGTGCTCCCGTTACTTAATCTCGGCAAAGAAACCCAAAAAACCAAAGAAGGCATTAAAGCCAAAGAAGGGGGGGCGCAGAAATGAAAGCTAAAGGAATTATCATTGTCATTGTCGTAGTCGCCCTTCTTGTAATCGCCGGAGGCGTATACACGATAGATGAGACAGAGCAGGTGGTTGTGACCCAGTTTGGCAAGGTGGTGGGCGAACCCAAGAAAGCCTCTGGCCTCTACTTTAAGATCCCTTTCATACAGAATGTGAACTTTTTTCCCAAAAACCTTCTGGAATGGGACGGCGATCCAGGGCAGATCCCTACCTTGGATAAGACTTTTATATGGGTAGATACTTTCGCCAGGTGGAAGATCGGAGATCCTTTGAAGTTCTTCCGGACCGTCAATAATGTGACAGGCGCTTTGAGTCGCCTGGACGACATCATAGACGCTGCGGTCAGAAACCTCATCACGTCGTATCCGTTGATTGAAACGGTGAGAACTACGAACAAAGAACTCGACACCTTTGAACACGGCATAGAGGACATGGGTGAGAAGAGAGACCTGGGCAACGTAGAATTGGGCCGGAAGAAGATAACCAAAGCAATCATGGACCAGGCCCAGCCCAAGCTTGCCGGGTTCGGTATTGAGGTTGTTGATATCGAGATCAAGCGTGTCAATTACGTAGAGCAGGTTCAACAGTCGGTCTTTGCCCGAATGATTGCTGAGCGCAAACAGATAGCCGAGAAGTTTCGTTCTGAAGGTAAAGGGGAGGCACGCAAGATCGAAGGTGACAAGGAAAGAGACTTAAAGCGGATCACTTCACAGGCGTATAAAAAGGCCCAGGAGATTATGGGTAAGGCCGACGCCAAAGCCACAAAAATCTACGCGGATGCTTACGGACTTGGTCCTGAATTCTACTCTTTTACGAAGACCCTTGAGATTTACGGCGAGTCTCTGGGCAAGGAGAGTTCCCTGGTTCTTTCAACAGATACTGAATTTTTCAAATATTTGAAGGGGCGTACCGGCAAGGAATAGGAAGGAATAAGAGGTCGAAATCAAAAAGGCACCGCGGTTATTGGATGTACGCGGTGCCTTTTTTTTGAGCGAAGAAGCATGGATGTACTGTTCATCATTTCTTCCTTCTCTGGTGACGGGTACGAGCCATCAACTTCTTGTGCTTGTGTTTACGCATCTTTTTTTTCCGTTTCTTGATAACACTTCCCACTGCATCACCTCCGTTCGTTCAGCATCCTTGAATCAGTAGAGTTGCCCATTTAATACATTGAAGTACACATGTCCAGCTTTTTCCCGATTGAAACGCTCTATTGTTCAGAGCAGGCGTTCACACGTTCAGAGTTCCCCGTTCATTAGCCTTGCTCGTAGGACGGTTCAGATTTAGGTAAACCCTGAACCCCTGAACCCGTGAACGGCTAAATTTTTAAATAATAGTGGCTGTTAATCGAAAAACATGTTAAGAGCAGGCATCATCTATAGACTTTCACATATTAAATTTCACAAGGCCAGAGGGAGGAGGCTCTATTGTAATACGCCGACGACCGATAACGCTGTGAAATTTAATATGTGAAAGTCTATATAATGGGGTTGTCGAATCAGGGGACAATAGGGTTGTCGAATCAGGGGACATTGGCCTCCATAGAAAAAATGCCACGTTTCCGGCAAGACGAGTTGAAGATTGTCAAAGATGCCGTGGCTATGGCCGAAGAGTTGACCAGTAATGCTTACAAGATGTCAGTCGCTGAATGGCGGCAGCGG
>JAUVJO010000357.1 GCA_030592345.1 Deltaproteobacteria bacterium | reverse complement strand
GAAAGGTTGACCCCATCTATACAGAGGACTTATGAACAGGAAGAACGGGCGGCATTTGACCCTGTCCTGAGGGCAGATGGCCAATGGTCGCGCGAAAGGGACAAACCTGATAGCGTAAGCAAAGAAATAGACGTCTCCTTAGGGATTTCCGAGTTCTTGCCCACTGGTACGGACCTGGACCTTAGCGCCGGGATGGAGCAGACACAAAAGACAGTCGTTACTAATCCTGATGAAAAATATACAACAAATTTGAACCTCACAGTCACTCAGGCCTTGCTGAGAGGAATGGGGCTTGATGTCAACCTTGCCAACCTGCGGCAGGCCAGAATAGAAACGCGCGTATCCGAGTATCAGTTGCGCGGTTTGGCCCAATCGCTTCTGGCAGAGGTAGAAAATGCGTACTGGGATTACACCTTGACAAGGGAGGAGGTGAATATATTTGAAACATCCCTGGAATTGGGAGAGCGATTGACAGCAGAAACAGCAGAGAGAATCCGGGTGGGACAGGTTGCAAAATGTGAGATCTTCTCTGCCGAGGCAGAAGCTGCTACCAGACGGCAGGAGCTTATCAATGCCCGCAGCGCCCGTGATAATGCCCGGCTGAGGCTGTTGCGACTGCTTAATCCGCCAGGAAACGATCTGTGGAATAGTAAGGTTGTGCTATTGAGTCCGCCTGAGATGCCCGAATCGAACCTGGAGGATAAGCAAAACCATATTAAGGTGGCACTACGCATGCGGCCAGACCTGAATCAGGCCCGGTTGGCCGTTCAAAGGGGTGAGCTGGAAGTGGTCAAGACAAAAAACGGTTTGCTCCCCCAATTGGATCTTTTCGTAACGTTAGGAAGGACTGGCTATGCAGCGTCCTTTGAAGGTTCGCTGACTGATATTAGAAAAGGCGAGGGTGGATTGGACGTCTTTGCCGGGCTCCGGTTCCAATTCCCTGCTGGTATGAGGGCACCAAAGGCCCAGTATAAGAGGTCAACCCTTGATCTTGAACAGGATGAGGAGGCGTTGAGCAACCTGAAACAATTAGTCGAGCAGGACGTTCTATCAGCCTACATCGAGATAAATCGTTCCAGCGAACAGATCGTTGCTTCCCGTGCTACCCGCAAATTCCAGGAAGAGAAGCTTCAAGCGGAGATTGATAAATACCGCCTCGGCAAATCAACCATGTTCAGGGTGGCACAGGCGCAAAGGGATCTGGTCGAAAGCCAGATTTCGGCAGTTCGATCAAACATTGATCATATCAAGTCGTTGACCCAGTTCTATTTTGTTGAAGGGTCGTTGTTGGTTCGGCGTGGCATTTCGGCCCCCGGCAGGGAGCCCGTGGAACCATCCCCTGAGGAGGGATAGAATCAAGCTTTGGATTTTGGGTAGGCGTTCAGGGGTTTGGGGTTCACCGTTTCACGTTCAGGGTTCAGAGTTTCACCGAAATCTGAACTGTCCTACGAGCAAAGCCAACGAAAGAAAAGTAACTCTGAACGGTGAATGGTGAACGGTGAATGGTGAACGGTGAACCTCTGAACGGTTACAACATTTTTTTTAAAGTCATGGGAGGTCGATATGGAATCAAAGACAGTTGTCATATCGTTGGGAGGATCAATTATTGTTCCTGAAGAGGTTGATATCCACTTCTTGAAGGTATTTAAACAGATTATCCAAAGCCTGAGAGACGAACAGTTCATAATAATCTGTGGCGGCGGAAAGATCTGCAGGAACTACCAGAATGCAGCAAGGGAAACGGCAGAAGTGTCAAAGGAGGATCTCGACTGGATCGGGATTGGAGCCACCAGGCTTAATGCCGAACTGGTCAGATCAACCTTTGGAAAAGATGCCTCCGGGAAGGTGATTCATGACCCCGATGAAGAGATTGATGCATCAAAGCGGATTATTATCGGCGCCGGGTTTGAGCCTGGCAGCTCCACTGATCTGCGTGCCGTGCAACTAGCAAAGAGGTTTGGCGCTGTCAGGGTAATCAACATGTCCAACATAGATTATGTGTACAGCGCTGATCCGAAAAAAGATCCTGATGCAAAAAGGCTAACAAGTATATCATGGCCGGAATTCAGGAAACTCGTCGGAGACGAATGGGATCCGGGGCTGAACATGCCGTTTGATCCGATAGCTTCTAAAAAGGCAGAGCAGTTGGGATTAGAGGTGATAATCATCGGAAATGATATCGACAATCTTGAGAAACTCCTCAGAGGTGAAGACTTCAAGGGAACCACTATCTCCTGATCCGCAGTGGCATATCGAGTATTTGATCTTTTAACGCAATAATTCTATGTTAAGTCCTGCATCTTTTGGAGCATCAGACGGTGGAAATCGGCAACGGTCTCTAAGGGAATATCAACCGGCTCAGAGCTTAAGAGCGCGGCATAGGAATCCTCATGCTCCGGGGCAAAGCCGTGCATTGCAGGCAGGGCCTTTATCCCCATGTCACAGGGTTCGATCTGCCAGCCAGGATCCATAAGAAGATATTTGTCTCCATACATGTTGTCTTCAAAATCAATATAATATCTTTTCTCATCCTCTTCGGACAGTACGCGGGCATGTGGAATCTGGCTAAGGATATCCACAATCCTTTGTTCAGCACGGTCGTTTAAGAACCAGAACCTGCCCATGGTGGAATCGTAGACAGCCACGTAGTCTTCTCCGAATTTCAGGCCCAGGCCTTCCACCTTCCTTTTTACGTCAACAACACCTTCCAGGGTTGTCATCCCATGGTCGGACAGTACGGCGAAGTAGAAGTCGTCGTAGGTCTTTTTGACCTCATCTATGACCCGGTGAATCTGCTCGCTGTACCACTCAAGCTTTTCATCAATCTCCTTGCCATCCTTTGTGACCATGTGAAGGAGACTATCCATTGCGGCCGTGTACAAGAATGCGAAACGTATTTCACCTTCTTTGATTTCCTTTATTAAGGCTTCGATATTTTCGATCTCTTTCAACCGCCAGTTGGAAATATGATACGGAATGCCCTTTTCCTCCAGCCTGTCAGCGAGGTTCTTGACCGGTTTCAGCCCGTCCGGAACAAACATGTCGGTCTTTTCAATGTAGTCAAAATAGTGTATCCGGTCAAAGGGCATCGCGTACATTTCAAAGTAGCCGGTGTAACCGTACAGCTTGGCTACCAGCTTTGACAGGATGTGGCGTACCCGCCACCTGTCAACGATGCAGCCGGGTAAATATTGAAGCAACAGGGCTTTGAATATTTTAAAGGGGGACTTATCCGGGGCGTAATAATAAAAACTCAAATGCTTGTGAGCCGTAGGTTTTTCTCCTGTCAGAATGGTCGGGATGGCAGTGGATGAGTATCCAAACTGCATTTGAGCCCTGTATCTGTGAGGGACAAGGTCTTTGAGAAAATCCCGGTCTTTGATTATTTCCCAACCCAAAGCATCAATAAACATAAAAAGAGAGAGCTTTTTCATCTAAACACCTCCTGTTTCAACTAAGCTATACCTCGGAAGGTCACAAATTGCGCTTTTCTCGGTGAGTCATGAGCATCAAGAGCAAGGCGCGAAGGCGCGGAATAGCTGGCTATTGCAAGCCTGAGCAACGCGGCTATTGATGTTCATGG
>JAUVJO010000192.1 GCA_030592345.1 Deltaproteobacteria bacterium | reverse complement strand
TTTCCGGATGAAAGGCAAAAAGGCCAATCCGCCTACGGCGGAAGGTGCGTCATCACTTGGGCTCCCGTGGCTGTCTGTGTTTACGCTTGACTTGTACTTCAGAAGGGCCAAAGTTGATTAGGATGCCTGTTTTGTCAGACAGGATTTACAGGATTTTAGAGATTGTTTTCTTTTCATCACTTTCCGGACGAAGGTGATGAACCTCAAACCGCCTTCGGCGAAGAGGAGCTAAGAACCCAGGGTGGGACTTGTGTAGATTCCTGGACTTGTGACATTCGTGCTAAGGGCTCGGCAAGAAATAACTACAGACTTCCAGAAAAAGATTTTGGGCTGCGTTATCGGTTGAAATCCTCGGTCAACGTACTGCCCAGTACGCCTTGCTCTTGATGCTCATTGCTCACCGAAAAAAACGCAATTTGCAACCTTCCGAGGTATATCTCTGCGCCCTTTGCGCCTCTGCGGTGAGTGCCATCATTGGTTGAGCCTGTTGAAGTGCATACATGAAACTTAACCGCACAGCTTGAATTTTTATGATTTGAGATCGATCAAACCTGAACTTTATCTATGCGTCTACTTGAGGAAGTTATTTCGTCCCTGTTTCTAAGTTGAGTTGAGATACGCTAAAACCCAGGAAAATACCAATGAGATCCAAGCCGACATCCATAAGCGAGGCCGTGCGGCCGGGGACGAATGATTGGTGAAATTCATCTGAGACAGCAAAAAGTACAAGGCCTATCAAAATCAGGGTGTTGGCTATAGGAAAGTGGCTGCCATATTTTTTTCTATCAAAAGCCCTTAGCCACAAGAAAGTGAGAAGTGCGTATGCCGGGATGTGGGCTAGATTGGAAATAAT
Source organism: Deltaproteobacteria bacterium (assembly GCA_030592345.1). GTDB lineage: Bacteria > Desulfobacterota > Desulfobacteria > Desulfobacterales. The sequence goes on along the minus strand of JAUVJO010000192.1, from coordinate 5,676 downwards.
CCGTTTATTCAACGAGCCGTCGCCCCAGAGAGAGTGGTCAGGGATTGATGACACATAAGCAATTAAGGATATGTTAAGCAAGCCAAGGAGCAGGTATTTGAAATTCATGTTATGCATTTATTGGACAGGATTCATGTTTGTTTTTGTTAGTTAGACAGGATTGACAGGATCTGATCCACAGATTTCGCAGATTACACGGATTACTCTAATCACTTGAAGCGCGATGCGAAATCTGTGGGGTTAAATTTCCCGCAGTCTGCCGCGGGGTAGTTCATCAGATATTTTCTTTGAAAGCTCACTCCGCCTGTAGCGGAGGGCCATCCGTAGCGCTTACTTTTTGAAGATATTGGCAGCAGGTCAAGAAATGGCAGTTACTGAAAGCTCCAAAAAAGGTGGACAACTTTGACAGGGTCCTGTCCAGGTTGACATAGTGCCTGAACTTGAAGGACGTTGAGGCATGATCGACTCTGGGTTGTTGTGGATCAATCTCCCAGGGGTGTACGTAGAATAGATAGGCCCTTTTGTGCTTCAAGATTGATTGTACTCCCAGCTTGAAAAGCGGCAGCGGAATCAGGCGAAAGTATGCGCCGCCGCCCCAGGGAAAAACACGACCGCCCAATTCCAGGTTGCTGATGGGAAGTTCATATAGGATTGATAAATGATTATGGTGACCTTTTGTTAGACAGGATTGACAGGATTTTTCGGATTTTGTGTCTTTGGGTTTCTGCCTTTCCGGATGAAAGGCAGAAAAGTCAATCCGCCTTTGGCAGAGGGAAGTCGAGTCGGTTAAATTAGTTTGGGATCGGGGGTTGGGAATTTGAACGGCGATGCCTCGTGTTCCGTTTTGGGATAGATCGACTCGGCCATACCTGCCGTGCATGGCAAAGGAATTGAAGCTTGAATCGTAAAGATACCCGCATTCACTTATGGTTTCCAGGATGTTGCTATTGATGGAAAAACTCGGGGCGCGGTAGCCGTAAACCGGTGTGCCAGTGATGTCTTCCAGCAGTTTTTTACTGGCGCTTAGGTCCTTTTTTAAGGCATCGGGTGGCTCCTCATTGCACAGGTTGTGGTAATAGCCATGGGAGGCCACCTCATGGCCTCGCTCCTGTATTTCGCGGACCAGGTTGGGGAGGCGTTCTGCAATCCAGCCTAGAACGAAGAAGGTTGCTTTGGGGCTGGGTGTTGTTAGACAGGATTTACTGGATTTTGTTATTCTTTTTAGACAGGATTTACAGGATTTTTTTTCTTTCTCAGTTTCCTGATGAAACCGAGAAATCTCAACCCGCTTTTGGCGGGGGGAATCACTTGGGTCGGTTGAGTTTGTTGGGTTCGTTGAGACTGATCGCTGATCGTTGACTGCTGACTGCTTACTATCCAGAAGGTCGAGGATGCGGTGGGTGTTTTTTTCAACTCTTAATTCATAGGACGACCAGGACGAGAAGGGAATCCACTGCTTGAAGTTTTCTACCTGGAACCAGTCTTCGACGTCGATGGTTAAGAGGATGGAATAATTATTGTGCATTTGGTTTTTGTAATGAAGCTATTGATACGCTCAACTTCCTTATGAGGGTCGATTTTCAACACATCTTTTGAAAATTCCATCATTCATTTCTCCAAAAGCTGGGAGGGCATTTTAGGGTCATTTACAGCTCCGCCCCGTGAGTTGCATGGCCATAATAGGCGCAACTGAGTGGAAATACAGTTAAAATTAAGGATAAGTTTGCCGGTTCGCCCGTTAGCCTGGGGGCAATGGTTCACCTTCCCCTGAAGCCTCCGGCCCACAACATCACTACCGGGATCCTCTGCTTAACAGGACGATCTTGACGGTATGAAACATAACGATCAGATCCAGAGCCAGGGACAAATTCTTGATATAGTAGAGGTCGTACTTCAATTTTTCAAGGGCGTCTTTTTCAGACGCGCCATATTGATATTTGATCTGGGCCCACCCGGTCACACCAGGTTTTACGGTGAACCTCTCTCTGTAATAAGGGATAGTTTTTATGAGTTTATCCACAAAATAGCGACGTTCCGGCCTTGGTCCGACGAAACTCATCTCTCCTGTGAAGACATTCCACAATTGAGGCAACTCATCTATTCGAATCTTTCTGATAATACTGCCAACCCTGGTAATTCTGGGATCGCACTTTGTAGCCCACACAGGGCCAGTTTGTTTTTCTGCATTATGGCTCATGGAACGGAATTTGTACAGGATAAATCCCTTTTCAAACTTCCCCACCCTTTCCTGGGAAAATAGAACAGGACCTCGTGAATCGAGTTTAATGGCTACAGCCACCAGGAGCATAAGAGGCGAAAGCAGGACCAACATCAGGGTTGATAGGATTAATCCGATCAATCTCTTTGTGGCCGTGGCCATTTTTGACTTTACAAACCCATCAGAGAGGATGAGCCAGCTTGGATTGATTCTTTCCACCAGTAGTTTCCCGGTAATCCTTTCATAGAAGTTCTCTCCGTCAATGATATTGATCCCTCTCACTTTGCACTTCAGAAGCTGCTTATAGGGAAAGAACCCACGCTTTTCATCCAAGGCAACGATCACGCTCTTAATGTTTTCAGACTCCACCAAATCAAAAATATTATCAAAACCGTAGTGTACTTTCATGCCTCTGAGTAGATCTTTATCTCCCTGGTCCTTCTCATATGCGATCACAGAAGCGATATTATAACTCAGATCCTTTCTGCAATGTATTTCATATAATAAGTCTTGGGCCAATTTACCGAAACCCACGATAATGGCTTTTTCTGAAAACAACTTTCTCCTGATAACAATAGAATATAGGAGCCGCCAGGCAACCAGGAAAAGGAGCAAAAAGATAAGGCTTGCAAAGAAAATCCATCTTCCAATAATCATGTCCGGCCAAACAAAATATATGATTGCCAGTGCAATGGAAGTGATGCCGATCGACTGGATCAACCTGGAGGCCAGATCAAGGGTGCTGTCAGTGGTCTTAAACTCATAAAGGTCATTAAAATACAAGCTCATCTGGGTAATTACGGAGACAATGAGCACCTTGGGCCAGATGGTTTCCATCATCCTAGCCAGGCCCATCTCTCTTCCCAGAAGGAAAAAGGACGCCAAGGAGACTGCCAGGAAGATCAAAACCCCTTCACCCATGACAAAGATGATCTTCCTTGAAGAGAAGTATTGTCGGAATAGTTGAATCATTGGTGTTTAATCAAAAATGGAGTATTGGAGTATTCCATAATCTATACTCCGCACGGCCATAATTGGAGATTCTGCCGTATCAGAGTGCCTAAAGTGAACTAAAGTGAACTAAAGTGTCTAAAGTTGAGGACTTGAAGATATCATTATAAAAAAAGTGGCCTTTGGTCTTGCAATTCCAGGTAATTAAACTCATTTTATTTCATTTTAGTATTCAAAAAAACGCCATTTGTGGGCCCTGCAAAGTATAGTTATAGTTCGGTTGGCCCGTTGGCCCGTTCTTGGCAGGCGATTCCCTTTCTTCTCCGGGCTAACCGGCCAACGGGCTAACCGGACAACCGAATATCTGTTACTTATATAGGCATTAAGATAAAGATTTTGGATGCGTTATCGGTCGTCAACGTACGTCGAGTACGCCTTCCTCCCTCTAGCCTTTCCAAAAACATTATCTTAAAGCCTATAGTATTTTTTGTAGTGCTTATGATAAGCTCTGTAATTTTTGCTATAACCATTGAAGACAATGCCAAGGATCTTTTCCTTTCCTAATGTTTGAATATTCCTCTGAATCGGTTCCTTGGGCGTTTTCTGGGCCATTACCACAAAGATGATCCCGTCCACATGATTAGATAAGACACTGGCCTCGGCCGTGATATGGCTGGGCGCTGCATCAATAATAATATAGCGATCCTGATAGCGTTCCTTGGCTTCCGCCAAAAAATCCTTCATCATGGTAGATGAGAGCAGCTCTGACGGGTTTGGGCCTGGACTTCCTGCGGTCAGCAGGGATAATTTTTTGATCCTGGTCCGAATAAGCAAATCAGACAATCGCTTTTTCTCTGTCAAATATTCACTTAGTCCATGTGTGTTGGAATAGCCCAATATACTGTGCAAAGCGGGACGGCGAAGATCACAGTCTATGAGCAAGACATGCTCGTTAATGCCAATTGCGATGCTGGCTGCCAGGTTTGCAGCCACAAATGTTTTTCCTTCACCCGGAAAAGCACTGGTTATCATGATGATCCTGGGCTTTTTGCCGTTTGTAGGAAAGAGGATCTTGGCCCTGAGAACCTTGAAGTTCTCAGCGTCAATAGATTCGGGCGCTGAAAGGACCACTATTTCAGGGCTGACGCCATTTTGCGTGGCCAATCCAGGGACAAGAGGAGATTCGGGCCGTTTAGCGACCAATTGCTCGGGCCTGTCGATCGGAAGCCCCTTTATCTTTATGACTTTTTCTTTCTTGTGCCTTTCCAGTGCGTCTGATACTCTGCCCATAGTTTGCCTTCAGTCGTTTCAGGGTTCACCGTTCACCGTTCACCGTTCACCGTTCAGGGTTCACGGTTGTCTGCACCGTTATCTGAATCCTTTTTTGGTACATCTTGTATTTTCTGAACTATTTTTTTTCTCATCGATATTTGCTTTCCGGCACTGTTGTCAGGTGTCGACTGGCTACTCACTGGCACGGATCCGGTCAATCGCGAAAAAATATTCTTTCCTTGCTCGCTCATAACAACAGCTAAAAAAACCATTACGAGAAAGAGAACCGCGGCCCATTTCCAGTGACGCCTTACTTGAAGAAGGGGTTGTGCTTTTACAACTTCCGGACGTTCCGATTCTTGGGGGCTGGTTCTTAGAGGAGAGCTGTCCAGTTGCAGATCGTCATAACACTCCTTTACCATTAGAGGCGTGATCTTTGTTTTTCCTCTTGAATAGCCGAGAAGCAGGAGATTGTCTGCAAGGATGTTGATCATTCTGGGGTAGCCATTTGAGTATTGATGGATCGCTTTGACCACGTTCTTGGGAAAGATCTTGTACGCGTTTTCTGCTCCGGCCGTTTTCAATGCCGTTTCGATATATTCCTGAGCGCCTTCCAAGTCGAGCGGCTTGATATGATAACGGATACTGATTCGTTGCAGAAGAGGCCTGCATCTGGGCTGGCTCAGCTTTTCATTCAGCTCTGGTTGGCCTACCAGGAAGATATTGATCAGTTTCCTGTCACCAATCTCCATATTTGAGAGGAGCCGGATCTCTTCCAGGAGTTCGAAAGAGAGCTTCTGGGCCTCATCAATAATCAAGAGAAAATTCTTCTGGTGCTGCAAACGCCCCTTTAAGAAGCCTTCGAACTCCATGAGGAATTGCGCCTTGGATTTAACGTTGAGTTTCTTCTTAAACGCTTTAGAGGCAAGGTAGTTCATAAAGTCTTTTGGTGAAAACAGTGGATTGGAAAGGTAGACATATTCCACATCCTTACTGAGATTGGCAAGGAGGGCCTGAACCATGGTGCTCTTTCCCGTACCTACCTCTCCTGTGAGAAGGATAAACCCTTTTTGCTCAACAACCCCGTAAGTCAGTACGGCCAGAGCCTCCTTGTGCACCTCACCCAGATATAGAAAGCGAGGTGAAGGCGTGAGGTTGAAGGGTTGTTCCTTTAGATTGTAAAAAGCAGTATACATTTGGGGTAAGAAATGAACAAGTGTCTAAAGTGATTTGAA
>JAUVJO010000117.1 GCA_030592345.1 Deltaproteobacteria bacterium | reverse complement strand
TAAATCACAAATTTAGAAACTCATGATTTTGGATTGGTAGATCCTTTAATCGTTGGCGAAGCCGGGCGGCATTTCGGTTGGGTCAAATCCCGCCAACGGCGGGACGGTTGCGCAGCTCGAATCGGGAATCGGTATTCGTAGAGCGGTTACGGATTAATTCGCACAGCCAATAAAAGGTTTTCACGATCCGGTTGCTTATCAAAACGTCTATAGGCCAACGCAACCGACCGACGATAGACGTACTGTTCTCAAGGCGCAAGCCGCAAATCCCGCTTGCAGCGGGACGCAACCGAATGCCTAATACCCACAAACAAGGGGGGACCACCGATTTTTTCAGTTTCCAAATTTCTAAAGGGTATTGCTTCAAGGGGGTTAGTTGGTAGGTATCGCGCTTGGAAATGTTGCGGCGTCTGACATACATGGTCTTTTGACGGTTTTTGGTCTATTGAGTGCGGCACGAAACCGTTAGCTTGCCTGCCGGCAGGCAGAAAAGCGGTTTATCGAGCAGTATTGGTGGAATATGCCTATCCGGTTAGTTCAGGGATGGGACCCCCCGTGGCTCAGCTTTTGCATTATATTTCAGTGCGTTATATCCTTCTCTGGTAACTTCTCAAAAAGTCCGGGTACGCTTGAGGTTATGGCAACAAGCCTCCGGGCAAGGAGAACCGCTGAACTTCGGCCTCCAATGCCTTAAGTAGCTGGCTGGTTAGCTATCATATGCAATGGCTGGATGCCTACGTTCAGCGGTTCTCCTTGCCCTACGTAGCAACATATTAGCGACTATTGGGAGATTCCCCGGACTTTTTGAGAAGTTACCTTCTCTGCAGGTTTTGAACAGGTCCCTGCAACTCGTTCAAAAATCAACTTAATTCTCTATTTCCCTGAGACAACCGGATAGGCATATGGTGGAATCTTGGGACACCATACTTATTTCTTGCCATTGCTTGGGCGCATCCTAAAACTAAAGTTGGCGGGCATAAAACCAAAGAGCGAACAGAAATACGTATGATGTCCCCGAATTTCCCTGAATTTCTGGATCGAGTAGTGGCATAACAGCATAATTTCACTTGTTTCTTCCAGCAATTTACGGTTTTTTTGATGTTGACATCTGTTCCCATCCCCTGTTAAAATATCCATCTATTATTGATAACAGGGATCGGGAAAATTTGCCCAAAAATTCATCCAATATCAGTTATCAGGGCATATAGGCCTGATAATCAATGGTTCGCGTGGCGCTCCGCGCCACGCGAATGCGCGAGTTGCCGGTACCAGGCCGCGCATCAGGCCTTTTCTGCGGGGACAATTATCATGCATTTTACTATTGAAATTGAGCAGGAAAAGGAGGGACGCTGGCTCACCGAAGTGTTGGAACTGCCCGGTGTAATGGCGTATGGCGAAACCCAAGAAGATGCCATTGTAAAAGTTCAGACTTTGGCCTTACGTTTGCTGGCAGACCGTCTGGAGCATGGTGAGGCCATGCCTGAAATAAGTACAGTCTTTTCGCTGGCCGCATGAGTCGGTGGCCGGCTACAAAAGCGAAGCGTGTTCTGGCAGCCTTGTTACAAATTGGCTGGAGTATCAAGCGTCAGGCAAGTGGTTCGCATCGAACTCTTTCGCGCGGTGGTTGGCCCGATTTTGTATTTGCCTTCCATGATTGTGAAGAAACAAGCCATTTTAATTAAGGAGAAATAGGTATGGGTGATAAGGGGAAAAAAGATAAAGGCAAAAGGGAAGAACAGAAAAAGGGCCAGCTTAATCCAAAGGAAAAACGAAAATTGAAAAAAGAAAAGAAGAAATAAATGTCCAGTACTGTCCGGTGACCTTAAATCAAGCACGGAAGCTGTGTGCCAGTTACTAGAACAGACAAGTCAAACCGTCGCAAATGGCGGCCTATACCTCGGAAGGTCATAAATGGCGCTTTTCTCGGTGAGTCATGATCATCAAGAGCAAGGCGCGAAGGCGCGGAATAGCTCAGCGGCAAATGAAAAAAGAACCTCTGCGATCTCTGCGTCTTGAGCAAAGCGGGCGGTAAAAAAGTAAATTAAAATTACAAGATCAAATCCTACCGCACAGGTAGGGTTCTCGACCTGTGCAATTGATTTGTACTTCCTGTCAATTTCAAGCCTCTGGGTAAAGCGGAAATCTTTCGCACAAATCCCTGACAGATTCGTTCACACGGCGAAGAACGATTTGATCGTTTGGGTGATTCAGGACCTCAACGATCATAGCGGCAATGGTGGCCATTTCTTGATCTTTCATGCCGCGCGTTGTCACCGCCGGGGTGCCGATGCGGATGCCGCTTGTCACAAAAGCGCTACGGTGTTCAAAGGGCATGGTGTTCTTGTTGACCGTGATACCCGCTTCCTCCAACGCGTTTTCAGCATTTCTGCCACTTATTCCTAGATCACTCAGATCAACCATCATGAGATGGTTGTCCGTTCCGCCAGAGACCAATTTGAGGCCAGCTTCCACTAAATGTCGTGCCAGTGCCGCGGCATTGGTCACAGTCTGGCGCTGGTATGCCTTGAAGCTTTCTGACATGGCCAGTTTGAAGGCTACCGCCTTTGCGGCTATGACGTGCATTAGCGGGCCGCCTTGAATTCCGGGAAATATCTGACTGTTGAGTCTCTTGCCATGTTCCACCTGTGCCAGGATGAATCCACCGCGTGGCCCCCGCAGAGTCTTGTGAGTCGTTGAGGTGACCACATCTGCATGTGGTATAGGCGACGGATGTGCCCCGGCTGCTACCAACCCGGCGATGTGGGCCATGTCAGCCACGAGCAAGGCATTAATTGAACGGGCGATCCCGGCAAAGGCCTCAAAGTCAATGGTCCTTGGATATGCGCTGGCTCCGGCCACGATCATCTTTGGCCGATGCTTTTTGGCAATAGCCTCAACCTCTGCATAGTCGATCTTTTCTGTCTTCCTGCTCACGCCGTATGAGACAAAATTGAAAAAACGACCGGAAAAACTCACAGGACTTCCATGGGAAAGGTGGCCCCCATGAGATAGATCCATCCCCAAAATCGTGTCACCCGGATTGAGCAACGCAAAATAGACGGCCATGTTTGCCTGCGTGCCTGAATGGGGCTGCACGTTGGCATAAGGGGCACCAAAGAGCTTTTTTGCGCGTTCAATAGCGAGCCTCTCTGCCATGTCCACGTATTGGCACCCACCGTAGAATCGACGGTCCGGATAGCCTTCCGCATATTTATTCGTAAGCACACTTGCCTGTGTGGCCATGACGGCAGGACTGGTGATATTCTCCGAAGCGATCAGTTCGAGCTTGTAGGTTTGCCTTTCCAGCTCCAGCTTGATGACATGAGCGATTTCAGGGTCGGCTTTTTCTATGATATCTTGACAGGTCTGAAACATGTATTTCACAAACAATCGCCTTTCTATCAGCTATAACATCACGCCAGTGGCTCATTTACCACAAGGTTCCAGATCCCGCAAGGGCAGGCCCCAGCGCAGAATCCGCATCCGATGCATCTATCGGGGTCCGCCACCATTTCAAAATCTTCACTACCCTTTTCATGTTTGGAAATCGCTCCTTGTGGACATATGCTAACACAGACGCCGCAGTCCCGACATGCCCCGCAAGATGCGCACTGGTCAGCGCATTCTTCAATGTCACCAAAGCCCATCGAACGGGGATCAAAGTATTCCAGCTTGATGCGGGAATAATCGATCATCTGCCGGGTGTCAACTCTAGGCTGCTTACCGGCCAACATATCATTGATAGCCCGGGCTGCCTTCCGACCCGCCCCAATGGCATCGGTCAGAAGGCCCAATCTCACCGTATCTCCAATGGCAAAGATCTGCGGATCCGTGGTCTGAAACATGTCATTCACCACGATGAAGCCTCGCTCGGTGGTGACCGTCTCTGGTAGAAAATCGAGATCAGGTTGATCGCCGATGGATATGATCACAGTACCGGCGGGAATCAGTTCGCCTGTGGCGAGTTCCACACCTTCCTCAGTAACGGCCTTTGTAAAGACTGGCCAGCGAAATTTCGCGCCAATGGCCTCGGCGTCTTCGCGTTCCTTGCCAAATGAAGCCGGTTCCTGAACGTCGATCATTGTGATATCTTCGGCGCCCATACGGTGAGCCTCGCTGGCCACATCACAGCCCACATTGCCTGCCCCGATGATCACCACGCGCTTCCCGACCTTGGCGCTGTCTTGCCTGCTCTGGCGCAGGAAATCAATGGACGGTATCATCCTTTCCTTTCCCGGAACAGGCAGGATGCGAGGTTTGTTTGCCCCTACAGCAATGACCACAAAGTCGTAGTCCGCCTTCAACTCCTTGAGATCATCAGCAGTGAGGCGTTGGTGAAGATGGACATGGGGAAGGGTTTTTCTAACCCGTTCGAGTTCGGCGTTCAGGATCGCTTCCGGAATGCGGGTCTTGGGAATGGCGGATGTGAGCTTGCCCCCCAGGGTTTTTTCCATATCAAAGATAACCGCCTCATGACCTTGCTGGCGAAGCTGCCAGGCTACTGAGATGCCGGCAGGACCGCCACCGATGATGCCAATCCGATGGCCCGCAAGAGCTGGCAATTCCGGCAGTTTTGCATCAAGACTCGCCTTGCCCAATTGCTTTACGTCCACTGCAACCATATTTGCTCTTTGCCTGGTACACGCCTGCATACATAGATTGGCACACAGGTAACCGCACACAGTGGCAGGAAAAGGGGTGTACGCCAAAGCCATGTCCACGGCTTCATCGACGCGACCTTCACGAATCAGGCGCCAGCGTTCATGAACGGGAATGCCGGTGGGGCAACTTGCTTCACAGGGGGGCACGAATTTCCGGTTTTCCCAGACAGGGACAAAGCGGCGCAGGTCTCCGGTTGTAATCACCGGGATCGGAGTTCGGTCAAGGGCGGTCAGATCTCCGATCAATCCGCCGGTGCCCAGCTCTTTATCCCACACTTCCTGGCGGAAGGCACTCATGGACCGTCTCGGTTTGGATGCCTTCTCGTGAGGACCCCGCGCCACCAAGAGCTGCCATTGCTCCCGGTTTGAAAGCTGACCTAAGATGCTCAAACGATGGATTTTTTCGAGAAAGACTCGCAGGTTCTTGACCAGCCACTCCCAGTCTTGATCCTCAATCGAGACGAGCTTGGCATCCACATGGCTGAACCCCTTGTGTGGACCCCGGAAGAAAATCTTTCCTCCAACCATGCCAACACACGGACGGTAACCTAAAATGTTGTCCGGATCTTGTGTATCATAACCGCAAACGACCGCAATACCACCAGCCATGAACTCAGCAAAGTAGTCCCCCATAGATCCCAAAGCCCAAAGTTCGGGGGGATCAAAATGCGGGTTGTGCTTGGTCATGGTCATGGCCCGTGCGCCGACGTTACCGGCAACGTAGATCTTTCCTTGGGCCATGGCATTGGCCACGCCATTGGTGGCATGCCCATGGAGGATGATTTCTGCACCCGCATTGAGCCAACCCACATCATCGGAGGCAGGCCCCATGACTTCGATGCGTGTATTGGGAAATCCCATAGATCCGACACGCTGTCCGGGAGAGCCGTGAATTTCCAGATAAACCGGCTCAGCTCCGGCTCGCCACAACCTGCCTCCAATGCCGTGTTGGCCGTAGGCCTTTACTTTCAAGAAGTGGTGTCCTTCGCTCACCGCCTGCTGAATTCGCTCTTCTAAGCCCCGCGATTCCAGCCGACGCCCCTCTTCTTTACCTGCAATCCAATATGATTGTTGGTTTTGAATATCCATTTTTTGCCTTACACCTTACGCCTTACGCCTTGCGCCTTCACACCACATACCTGATCTCAAGACGTTCTGCCGCAGCCTTATCGTTTATCCCAATAGCATCGGACATGCCGATGGGTAAGGAGGTGGAACGGCCAAGCGGCGCCATAATTTTTTTTAGCTCAGTGTCAAAGGAAAGAAAAACATCCACAATGCGCTCCGCCACCAGTTCCGGGTCGAGACGCCGGTAAAGGCGAGGGTCCTGGGACGTGATGCCTTTCGGACAGAGCCCGATATTGCAGATGTTGCACCGGTCGGATTCCGAGCCGAGGCAACCGGCGGCCGCCTGCATGATGTACTTGCCTACCTGTATGCCACTTGCTCCCAGCATGATAAGTGCTGCTGCGTTCGCGGCCAGATTGCCGTTTTTTCCCACACCGCCTGCGGCAAAGAGTGGGATTTCGTTTTGCTTGCCGAGCTTCACCAGATTGAGATAGCAGTCGCGGATATTGCTCGCTATGGGATGCCCCATGTGATTCATAGACACGTTGTACGCAGCCCCTGTGCCCCCGTCTTCTCCGTCAATCGCCAAAGCTGCTGCGTACGGATTTCGGCTCAGGTTATTGAGTACTGCCACGGCCGTGGTGGTCCCGGAAATCTTGGGGTAGACCGGCACCCGAAAACCCCAGGCCATGTACATAGCTTGGATCATCTTGGCCACAGATTCTTCGATGGAATATTTGGTCTGGTGCGTGGGCGGACTCGGCAGGCTCACCCCCGAAGGCACCCCTCGGATCGCTGCAATGAGTTTGTCTACCTTGTGCCACATGAGCAAACCGCCATCGCCGGGCTTGGCGCCTTGCCCATATTTGATTTCAATGGCACAAGGATCTTCCTTCATTTCCGGGATGTCACGTATGATTTCGTCCCAGCCGAAGTAGCCGCTGGCTATCTGCAAAATGACGTACTTCAAAAACCGAGAGCGCAGAAGTCGCGGTGGACAGCCCCCTTCTCCAGTACCGATACGAACCGGCATGCCGAGTTCCTCGTTGAGGTAAGTTACGCCCATTTGGAGCCCTTCCCACATGTTGGGGGAAATCGCCCCAAAGGACATCCCTCCGATAATCAAGGGGTAGATTTCCCGAACAGGCGGGGCCCAACCCTCTTCGTTGAGGAGTCTCAGATCTTCCTCCGGAGGCAAAACCCGCCCCAGTAGGGTGCGAAGCTCAAATTCATGTCGTCCGGCATCCAGAGCAGGGTCAGTCAACATGGATATCCGAATGAACTTGATTTGATCCAGAATCCCGCCGGGAACATTTCTGCGGCCCCCACGCCGGCGTGGCTGGCCGCCCCGATTGATGTGATATTTTAGTTTGTCCGCCTCATCGCTTCTGAAGGGCATGATACAGTCGTTGGGACAGACCAGGTTGCACATGGCGCATCCTACACAGGCATAAGCAGGGTCCGTCTTTTGTCGAATGCCATGATACACCTGATAGACGTTTGATGGGGCCTCCTTCAGCCCTACAGAGGTCTCAACCACCCGTTTACGGTAAACACCCAGCTCAATGGCATGGACTGGACACACGGCTGTACAATGCCCGCAGAGTGTGCATTTATCCTTATTCCAATGGATCTGCCATGGCAAATCCTTGACGCTCAGTGTGGAAGGGGCAATTCGTCCGTTTGACGACATATGTTCACCTCCTGACGGTCGGGGCGTATGAATACGGTGTCCAAATACATAGGTTGAAAATCCTTGCTCCTATCCCGATCAGGAATGGCTGCATCTAAGCCACACATCTCCGAACAGATAGCATAGAGGCCGGGTTTGCCTCCTACCACGCCCGGCCGGAGTTTTTTTCGGTCCTGCACGAGAAAAAGAGTTTTGTCCGGGAGACAACCCATTACACAATTCGGCCCATCAATGATAAGCCTCCGACAGGACTGCTTGAGATGTTTCAAAAAATGGCCATTCGGGTGGTGCTCCAAGTCTTCCTCTCTAAGGGGCGTGATCACATGCTTGTAAGCCTCGATCCCTAATCCCAGACGGGTCAGCATGAAGTGAAGAATATGGGTGAAGACCTCTGAATCGGATTGGTAGCCAACATAGCCCGGAAAGCCGCGAGACATGAGAAATTCCCGAATGGGAACGAAGGCTGTATTTTCTCCATTGGTCATTGTAGCCACTCCCTGGATAAAGAAGGGATGGCAAGCATAGAGATTGATCGCATAGTTCGTATTTTGCCGGCCTTGGGCCATAATCACCCGGGCCTGGAGATCCTTACGGTCGAGCTGGAGATACTCCGCCACTGTCATGGGATCACCAATCTCCTTGATCATGATCACATCCGGCCAGAAGCTGTACACGATCATATCATTTTGTTCTTCTCCCATGTGTCTGAGTTGAAGTCGCATCTTCATCAGGCGCTGCTGACATTCGTTTTCGCTTAGCCCTTCCCATGTTTCCGGGTATTCGTAGGCCCGGATCAAGTAGATCTCTCGTTTAGGCATGCCAGGAGGCTGGATTTTCGGCACCTTGACGGAGAGCTTGTATTTTGTCAAGAACCCGACCTCCATCATGAACGCATCAAGGCGCTTCATTCCCTTACTGGTAAAAATGCCAGACAGGATGGGCGCGCCATTTAGATCTTGAAAATGACCTCCCAGACCACTTAGAAAAAGACCCAGACCGGAACCATCGTTGCCTTCTTTCATAACATCCAAGGCGTGGACGGCTGTCATGGGAGATAGCGGTTCTTCACTGGTTACTGCAAACAAACGGCACATCTTGTTCTCCAATTCTTTTTTTCTACCTGCCGCGGGGAAAGCGGATTAAGAGTAAAGGGACAATGTAATAAAATAGGTAACCGTTTGCGGGTTCAAAGGTTCAGGGGTTCAAAACTTGTGCCAACGAAATATATACAACTATTTCGGCCCGTTAATCATAAAATGTGACTTGGGAGCGAGGAAAAAGGAACACTTTTGTAGGGTTTTTGGCGAAAGAACAACATTTTGGTTTGTCCAAGATGAGGATGC
>JAUVJO010000351.1 GCA_030592345.1 Deltaproteobacteria bacterium | reverse complement strand
ACTTTCACATATTAAATTTCACAAGGCCAGAGGGAGGAGGCTGTATTGTAATACGCCGACGACCGATAACGCTGTGAAATTTAATATGTGAAAGTCTATAGCTGGCTATTGCAAGCCTGAGCAACACGGCAGATGAAAAAAGAACCTTTGCGACCTCTGCGTCTTGAGCGAAGCGGGCGGTAAAAAAGTAATTAAAATTACAAAATCAAATCCAACCGCACAGGTGGAAACTTTTTCTTAAAGCCTCAAATACGCCCTGGAGTGCCATCAACCAGAAGCGAGTATCTGAGCAAGCGATTTTGCCAGGTTGTCCAGGACAGATTCGTCCGGAAGAGTAACCGTCATTTTCAGCTTGCCATCCTCGTTTTTTTCCAGGCACTCACAAAGACGATCCTTAAACGCCTCGGCCATTTGCGTTGTTTGTTCAGTTTCTTCCTTTTGAGGCAGGATTTCACTCATAAAGGCAAAGGCTGCCCCCAACAGTTGTCCGCCCGCACTTTCGATTTTTTGTTTGCGCACGAGCTGTTGCGCTTCCTTTTCCACCTGTTCCTTTCGGCTTTCGTCCACAGGTGCATCAGGTTTTGTCCCGAGTAGTATTTCAAGACGCCTTTTAAGCTCCTCCATACCGCTGGCAAGATCGACTGCCGTGACTTCCGAATCCGGGTCAAGCGCGGCAAGGGCCAACTCATGCTTGGCAGAAAGAGTTGCAAGGAGGTTCTCTTCTATCGTGTCTTCAGTGACAAGAACATATACCTGAACGGGGTTTTTCTGGCCCATACGATGGGCCCGGGATATTCTTTGCTCCAGGACGGCAGGATTCCATGGGAGGTCAACATTGATGACAGTATTTGCTGCCTGGAGATTGAGGCCCGTGGAACCGGCATTCGTCGTAATAAAGAGCCTGCAGTCCGGATCCTTCTGAAACTCGTGGATTAAAGCCTGTCGCTTTTTCTGGGGGACAGAACCGTCCAATCGCACATATCTCAGGTCCCGCCTTTGAAGAAATGGTTCTATAAGGCCCAGCATGGTGGTCCATTCAGAGAAAAGCACAATCTTGCGGTCTTCTTCCGAGGCCAGTTGGTCCAGAAGGATGTCGATTTCATCGAGTTTGCTGGAGTAGCCGGGCGGTTTTTTGTCTACCAGAAAGGTGCTGTTTGCAGCCATCCTGCAAATCAGTAATGCCTTTTGCAAACGGAGTAGGTCCATTTCAGAGATGTATCTCTTGGAGATAATGGACCAGATGATCTTCTTCTGGCCTTCGTGTATATCGATCTGTTCTTCTGTGGGTGGTATTCTTCTTAATTCTGTTGTTCTCGGGGGCAATTCCTTCATTACTTGTTTTCTTGTTCGACGGAGAAGGACCGGCTTGAGTCTTTTTCTGAGATCATCCAGATTCTTGTACCCCAGGATTTTGCCCCTTTCGTCAGTGACCTTGTACGTATTATAGAACCGAAAGGCAGGCCCCAGTCTCCTGTCATCAATAAACTCAACAATGGAATAGAGATCATCCAGGCGGTTTTCAAGGGGGGTGCCGGAAAGGACCAGGGCAAAGGGGGATCTCAGAGATTTTGTCGTCTGACTTGTCTTGGTTTCCCAGTTTTTAATCCTCTGCCCCTCATCGAGTATGATAAGATCCCATTTCACCGTTTCGATGGAGTTTATGTCCCGGAGGACCTGTTCGTAGTTGCAGATGGTAAAAAAACACGAATTATCGTATTGAGCGGCTCTTTCTTCTGCCTTTCCAAGAACAAGCTGGCAAGTGCGATCTGAAAAACGCTTTATCTCCAGTCGCCACTGGGATTTTAAGGATGCCGGGCAGATGACGAGCACCTTTGAAATACCTGCTTCCATGGAAAGGAGTTCGGCAACCCCTATTCCCTGGATCGTTTTGCCCAGGCCCATGTCATCGGCGAGCACTGCCCTTCCCGCGCCCACGGCAAATGCGATCCCGTCAAGCTGATACGGCAGTAATTCAGCATTTAAAAGGCTCTTTCGGAGGGGATGGTTTTTCGGGTCTTTTCGTATCTCATCTACTTTTTTCCTGATTCGCTCAAGGTAAAGAACGTTATTCATGTATTCCTCGGCATCAGGATAAATCGTAACTTCGTGGCCGAGGTTTTCTATCTTCTTGATTCTAATCAAAAGATCCCTTACGTCTTCAATCGGCCTGTTCATCACAGGGCGGACCAGTTTCATGGTCTTGGTATCAAGATCCTCCGGAACAAGGACCCGCAACTCGAGTTCTTCACCATATTGAACATGAACACATATATTCTTGACCTCATAGGGTGTATCCTTGACCCTCTTACTGAATCGTTTCTTGACCTTTTCAAGGGCATGCAAAATATGTTTGCACGTACCCAGGGTATTTTTTCGGAAATCCGGACAAGAACAGTATGACTCACCTCTCTCCCAGCCCCGCAATGCAACCCGGTAGGTTTTTCCCGAAGAACAACTGGTAATCATATAATCCGTCCAGAGATCAGTGTTATCAACGGACTTCAATTCCATTTTCCCGGTCTTTGCCCTTTCGACCCTGTTCGCGATTTCCTGCTTCGTCAGTTGCTCATCACTGAGACTCTCTGCCGGCACCCTTTCCGGAGGT
Organism: Deltaproteobacteria bacterium; assembly: GCA_030592345.1. Classification (GTDB taxonomy): domain Bacteria; phylum Desulfobacterota; class Desulfobacteria; order Desulfobacterales. The sequence goes on along the minus strand of JAUVJO010000351.1, from coordinate 1,018 downwards.
GGGGCAGAAAGGCCCAATGACAGCTTTTCCTCAAGTATCAGAGACAGCGCTGCTCCCAGGTGTTCGCATGCCGTAGTACAAGCAGTGCAGTCGAAGCTGAGGCGGTGTTTTTTGTCAGGCATTAGAGTGATAGTGACAATGGCCTCAACCAGGTTGAGCCTGAAGAGATCATTACTCAATGTCACCTGTTCCGTGATGTCAATTTCGTATTTGCCACCTTTTCTGATTAACCGCTCACCTTCAGGCCCCAACAGTTTGCATGCCTGCGTATAGGTGAGGTGTGAAAGTTTGTCCTTTAGATTTATCATTAGCGTTCCTCCTCGTGTGCTGATAACGAAATGAGGTTTGAAAGATAGAGAAACGGCGCTTGTATGTCAAGCGCCGTAGCACCTCCGTACGTCGAAAAGATAATAAAGCTGGCCTGAAGCACCGATAACCAGGATTTGGCTGTATTGGGGGTTATACCTCGAAAGGCCAGAAATGACACTTTTTCGCCGGCCATTAACATCAATAGCCGTGTTGCTCAGGCTTGCAATAGCCAGCTATAGACTTTCACATATTAAATTTCACAGCGTTATCGGTCGTCGGCGTATTATAATACAGCCTCCTCCCTCTGGCCTTGTGAAATTAAATATGTGAAAGTCTATAGTATGTATCATCAGCTCCGTCTCTGGATCGAAAAACACCACCGCGATAAGCTGAGACCGGGTGACCTGGCCGATCCGAGACTACTCGAAGAGAGTCGCACCGCACTGGATGAACTGACACGAATCCTTCAGCTCGGTTCGATCTATCCGTTTCAACGCGCCTGAACAAATCCGCCCCATCGCCGGTCATCATCCCTGCCCGTCTTTTTCCGTCTCACTCTCACGCCAATGTTACGGATGGCCCTCTTCTGCCATGGGAAAAGATATTGCAAAAAGCTATGCCAGGGTTTAAATGACATGTATAACCTCTCTTAAACTCCTTGAAAAACCGGATTGGTGAAAAGGTATTGAAAATTCCTATGTTGACGCGT
>JAUVJO010000316.1 GCA_030592345.1 Deltaproteobacteria bacterium | reverse complement strand
GTGAAACTCATGTTACAAGAAGACTTGAACTTCCTTCAGATTGTGTCAATCGTGACCTCCCGGGTGGGATGCACAATAAATGACATCGACATCGAGGGAAGAACGGCCTGTATTACCTGTCCTGGCGACAAAGAGCACGAACTTGAGTGTGCAACGGCTATTGGAGAGATAATAGAAGCCAAACCAGACCCCAATAGCATGTGGGCCATGTATTGACGTAAGCGGCTCTATCGTACTATCGATTACATTCTAAGACCTCAGAATAATCTTGTTGGCAAATGGCACAGAAACTGCTATAGACTTTCACATATTAAATTTCACAAGGCCAGAGGGAGGAGGCTGTATTGTAATACGCCGACGACCGATAACGCCGTGAAATTTAATATGTGAAAGTCTATATAAGTCAGCATTCAGTCTTTCTGGCAAGGAAGGCCCCTCGTGGCCAGCCAGGTTATCCTAACAAGGTACGCCAGCACAAACATCAGTGAAAGACGTGCCTGATGTCTTTGCTGGTTTTTTTTGTCAAGCGACCAGGGAGAGAATCACCTTATGAGTGTGAGTTTCAAGAACGTAATTATCGGTGTGGCCAATCGCGGTATTCCGGCCCTTCGTGTTGGGCGGACCATTATGGAGATGGGGGGCATTTATGCGGCCTTTTTTACGGCAGTCGACAAGACCGCTCCTCATGTGTCCAAGGCTGACAGGGCGTATAGCCTTTCGAGTGTGGACGGCTATTTGGATATCAAAGAGATTGTGCGCTTGGCAAAAAAGCGCAAGATTAGAGCACTTCATCCTGGCTGGGGGTTTGCTGCTGAGGATAATACCTTCCCCTCCATGTGTGAAGAAGACGGTATTATCTTTATCGGCCCATCCGAAGGCCCCATGAGAAAGCTTGGCAACAAAGTCAAAGCAAGAGAGATCGCCAAGTCGATTTCTGTTCCTGTCATAGAGGGTTCAGAAGGCGCGGTCTCTTTAGAAGAGGCAAAAGAGCTGGCCAAAAGGATCGGCTTCCCTTTGATGATCAAGAGTGAAGGGGGCGGGGGCGGAAGAGGTGTTGTTGCAGTAAACTCTCCGGAAGAGCTGGAACGTCAATTCCATACGGCATCAAGTATGGCTGAGGCAAGCTTTGGCAACCCCAATCTGTATATTGAACAATACCTCCCTTTTGTCAGGCATCTTGAAATACAGGTACTCTGCGACAAATACGGAAACGTTATTGCCCTTGACGAGCGGGATTGTTCGTGCCAGCGAAGGTATCAGAAACTTTTGGAAATCACCCCGTCACCATGGCAGGGCGTCTCTTCTGAGTTGCGTAACGCCTTGAAAGAAGCTGCCAAGAAAATAGTCACTGCCGTGGGATATGACTCAATCAGCACCATCGAGTTCCTGGTTGATGAGGAGCAGAACTTCTACTTCATTGAGGCCAATACGCGCCTTCAGGTAGAACATGGCATATCAGAGCTTGTCTATGGCATAGATGTTGTCGAGGAGATGATACGGGTTGCCTTTGGTGAGAAGCTCCGCCTGAAACAAGAGCAACTCGAGTCCAGGGGCTTTGCCATGCAGTGCCGGATCAATTTTGAAGATCCGCAAAACAATTTCATGCCAAATACAGGCACTGTTACGCGCTATCTTTCCCCTGGTGGCGAAGGTGTTCGACTCGATTCTTGCGTCTTTGGCGAATATGAATTCCCTAAGGCATATGATTCCTTAGGCTCCTTACTCATGACCCACGGCTCTACCTGGAGAAAAACCGTAGCAATCATGGGAAGGGCCTTGTCAGAGTATTTCATTGGCGGACTCAAGACAACCATACCATTTCACAAGAAAATCATATCACATCCCAAATTCAAGGAAGGCGAGGTCCACACTAAGTTCATCGAGAGTACGCCGGAACTTATTTCTTATCGGGACATCACTTCCGAACCAATCAGGCTGGCAGGACTGATGGCTGAAATCACGGCCATGGGATACAACCCATATATCGGCCTTGGCCCGTATCGGAAGTTTGAGGACTCAAGGCTCGGGCCTATGCAGGTGGCCCAGGTCTATTCTTCCAAAAAAACCACAAAGCATGACTATCGCCCGCCCTTTATGCCTGATGACCACAGAGATGCGGTCCTGGCCAATCTTCGAGGGTCGGAATTTGTGGAATTTTGCAATACCACCCCCAGGGACGTCACCCAGTCAGAGTCCGGAAACAGATTCCGGCTCTTTGACGACCGATTGATCGGCCCCTTGATTGACCAGTGTGGTTATGTATCGATTGAAAACGGTGGGGGCGCCCACTACCATGTTGCCATGCTGGGCTGCATGACAGACCCCTGGATGGAGGCCGAGGAGTGGAACAGGATTGCCCCGAACACCCAGAAGATGATCCTTATTCGTTCCACCAACATCCTCGGCTATGCGCCCCAAGCAAGAAAAGTCATGGAACGGACAGGGCGCATGATTATCAAGCATTATCACGTGATACGCTGCTTTGATTTTCTGAATCATATTGAAAACATGGTCCCTTTTGCCGAGATCGTGCTCCAGGATGAAACCCGTATCTTTCAACCGGCCATCAGCTTGAGCTGGGCCGAAGGTTTCACCGTTAAACACTATCTTTCTGTGCTGCATGATATTCTTTCGATGGTAGGCCGTGTATTAGGATGCTCCAAGGCAGAGGCCTCCAAACAGATCATATTCTGCCTCAAGGACATGGCCGGGGTCTGCCCGCCACGGTTTATGTATGATCTCATTTCAGCCATTCTCGACAAATACCCGGAACTCGTTATCCAGTATCACCGGCACATCACAGACGGTTTATCCATACCGGCCCTCGGCAGTGCAGCCAAGGCCGGGGCCAGGATACTGGATGTGGCTGACGGGCCGGCAGTACGCTTTTACAGCCAGGCGCCGGTCCTTTCGGTGGCAGCCTACATTGAAGGTGAGATCGGCTTAAAGACCCGGCTTGACAAAGAAAAGATTCGGGAAGTTGGTTTTGTCCTAAAACAGATTATGCCCACTTATGATCACTATTGCAGACCGACCTTTTTGGGCCCTGACCACGATGTTACACGTCATGGGCTCCCCGGAGGGGCCACATCGAGCAGCCAAGAAGCAGCCTTAAAGCAAGGATACGCCTTTTTGCTCCCTCATATCTTGCTCATCCTTGAATTGTGTCGAAAGATCATCCGTTATCATGATGTAACACCCGGGTCTCAAGTGACCTGGACCAACGGCTATATGATGGCGGCCACCGCATACGAGCGGGGAGGATTGGCAGAGGTCGAGCGGATGATTAACACCCTAAAAAAGGTGACCGCTACTGAGGAATCGAAACTCGATGAAAAGGTCAAGCAAGATCGTCTTGTACTCTTTGCTCACGCCAATGATGCCCTAAAAAATCTCCTTTTGGGCAAATTTGGCAAGCTCCCTCTTGGCTGGCCCCCTGACTGGGTCTACCAGAGCGTATTTGGTGAAAACTGGAGTGACGCCGTGGCCAACCGCACTGAAGAAAGCCCGCTCACGTTGCTTCCTCCCGTAGACATGAAAGAGGCAGAAGCCGAGCTTGCCGGCCATATTGGCCGCAAACCCACGGAAAACGAGATAGTCAATTACCTGAATCACCCCGGAGACGCCCTGAAACTGATAAAGAACCTTGAAAAGTACGGCGATCCAAACGTCTTGCCGGACGATATATGGTTTGAAGGGCTTGAGGAGGGCCAGGAACGCGAGTTTGTAACCTCTGACGGTAAGGTCCACACGATAAAGATCTTGCGCCGCCGCAAGGTCAATCGTCGCGGTATTAGAAGAGTGAGGTACCAGCTCGATTATGAAGTCTTCGTGGCTGATATTAAGGTGGCAGAAGGTGTTGAGGCAGGGCCAAGGCGCAAGATGGCTGACTCGAAGAATCCCTACCATATTGCTGCGCCATTTGATTCGGACTTATGGCTGGTTCACAAGAAAGAGGGCGATCCTGTAAAGGCCGGTGAAGAGGTGCTAAACCTCTCTCTTATGAAAACAGAGTGCGCCGTGACCTCGCCTGTGGATGGGGTGGTAAAAAGGGTCGTGGTATTTGCAGATTACAAGGCTGACAAAAAAATGACCCCAGTAAAAAAAGGTGCCCTGTTAATGGAACTTGCTCCGCCTC
>JAUVJO010000017.1 GCA_030592345.1 Deltaproteobacteria bacterium | reverse complement strand
TGGACTATGCGTCAGTATGCCGGTTTTGCCAGTGCAGAGGAGTCCAACAAGCGCTACAAGTACCTGCTTGACCAGGGCCAGACCGGGCTGAGCGTGGCCTTTGATCTCCCTACACAGATAGGATACGATTCTGACCACCCGTTGGCCCAGGGTGAAGTCGGTAAGGTGGGGGTTGCCATTGATTCTCTAATGGATGTGGAGACACTCTTTGACGGTATCCCCCTGGACAAGGTCAGCACGTCCATGACCATCAATGCACCGGCTGCCATTCTGCTGGCCATGTATGTGGAGACGGCGACAAAGCAAGGGGTTGCTCCCGAAAAGTTGCAGGGTACCATCCAAAACGATATCCTCAAGGAATATGTTGCGCGAGGCACCTACATATTTCCCCCAGGACCTTCTATGCGCATTATTACGGATATCTTTAGCTTCTGTTCCGAGCATATTCCCAAATGGAATACGATCAGTATCAGCGGATATCATATCAGAGAAGCAGGGTCGACTGCCGTGCAAGAAGTGGCTTTTACTCTGGCCAACGGGATTGCCTATGTGGAAGCGGCCCTCAAGGTCGGCCTCAAGGTGGGTGACTTTGCACCCCGGCTTTCATTTTTCTTCAATGCTCACATGGACTTCTTTGAGGAGATTGCCAAGTTCAGGGCAGCACGGCGATTGTGGGCACGGATCATGAGGAAACGATTCGGCGCTAAGTCGCCCAAGTCCTTGATGCTGCGCTTTCATACCCAGACGGCAGGGTGTACTCTCACGGCCCAGCAGCCGCAGAACAATGTGACGAGGGTCACCCTGCAGGCGCTTTCTGCTGTGCTGGGTGGCACCCAGTCTCTGCACACGAATTCCATGGATGAAGCGTTTTCTCTTCCTTCTGAAGAGGCTGTCCAAATAGCTATCAGAACCCAACAGGTTATTGCCTATGAATCCGGGGTTGCTAACACAGTGGATCCATTGGGTGGGTCATTTTATCTGGAACGTCTCACCAACGAGATCGAGCAGCGCGTACAGACCTACATCGACAAGATCGACGAAAAAGGCGGGGCTGTGGCAGCCATTGAACAAGGATTCGTCCAGAGGGAGATCCAGGAAAGCGCTTATGCCTATCAACGGGCAGTGGAATCAGTCGAACACGTGGTGGTCGGGCTGAACAAATTTCAGCAGGAAGCCGCCCCTCCCGGAAATCTCCTTCGGGTGGCCCCTGCTGTTAGGGAATCTCAGGTGGCCAAGCTGAAGCAATTGAAGGAGCAACGAGACACTACGGCAGTAGCCGCGGCCCTTCAAGGGCTCAAGGGCTGTGCCGAAGGAACCGATAACCTTATGCCACCCCTTTCACGGGCCGTGAAATGCTATGCTACCCTTGGGGAGATCTGTGATACCCTAAGAGTAGTATTCGGTGAATACAAGGCAGTCTCCACGCTATAGAAGAATTGAAGTGAGCTAAAGTGAACTAAAGTGTCTAAAGTTATGGGACCAAAGACCAGTGACAAATGACAAATGACGACAAAGAAGATTAGAGTGTTAGCAGCAAAACCGGGGCTGGATGGCCATGACCGGGGGATCAAGGTCATATGTTATGCCTTACGTGACGCTGGCATGGAAGTGATCTACACCGGTCTACGCCAAACTCCTGAACAGATTGTCCAGGCAGCGATCCAGGAAGGCGTAGACGTCATTGCCATGAGTGTTTTGTCCGGGGCACACGACTACCTTTTCCCCAGAGTCACGGAGCTTCTACGGGAAGCAGGGGCAAGCGATGTTCTTGTCATCGGAGGCGGTATCATCCCGGAAGAAGATATCCCCGGTTTAAAGGAAATCGGTATCAAAGCCGTATTCGGTCCTGGCACGTCTACCAAAGATATTGTTCGATTTATACAAGAGAACGTAGTCGAGTCGTGAATATTTCCGAGCCTTCCAATTTTGGGACCTGTGCGATTAGGTATCATGTAAATCTTTACCGCCGGGGGCAAGGAAAATCGCTGAACGTAGGCATCCAGCCATTGCCACCGACCAACAACAGGACGTATCATAAAGGCATTGGAGGCCGAAGAGAAGCGATTTTCCTTGCCCCCGGCGGTTATCTCAAATCTAACCGCACAGGTCCCAATTTTGCCATTGCGCTTTGCGTTGGCGTGTTGTTCTTCTTGTCAGGCTGTGCAGGGCTGGGGAAAAGGCCGATCCCTCCTTCAGACTATCCCGCTCCGTATAAGATTGGTAAGCAATGGTATCAACCCATGAAAAGCGCTCGTGGTTTTCGGCAGCGAGGGATAGCCTCCTGGTACGGGGAAGATTTTCATGGTGAAAAAACCTCCAGCGGCGAGATTTACAATATGTATGATATGACAGCGGCTCACAAGACATTGCCCCTGGGGACGTACGTGAGGGTTCATAACCTAAGAAATGGCAAAAAGATGAATGTCAGAATAAACGACCGGGGCCCTTTTGTGCGCGGCAGAATCATTGACCTGTCGTACAAGGGGGCTTTGGAAATCGGGTTGGTAGGCCCGGGCACTGCCCCTGTGGAGATCGTTGCATTGGGGATACCAAAGGAGACCATGGTCAACGGCAAGGTTCGGCGCACATTGGTGTCAGGAAATTACTATGTTGGGGATTTTACCATCCAGGTGGGCGCCTTCACAGACAAGGAGAACGCCCTCAGGCTCAAAAACACGTTGGCATCCGCATACAAAGATGCTCACATCGTGACATATGAAAACAATGTCGGCACCTTTTACAGGGTTCGGGTTGCAAAGTGTACAACCCTGGATCAAGCCAGGCGGTACGAAAAGATCCTGGAAGCGGATGGATACCCGGACGCAATTGTCGTATCTCGTTAAGCACAAATTTGGAAACTCACGATTTCGGATTGGTAGATCCTTTAATCGTTGGCGAAGCGGGGCGGCATTTCGGTTGGGTCAAATGGTTGGGGTTGCGCAGCTCGAATCGGTAATCGGTATTCGTAGAGCGGCTACGGATAAATTCGCACAGCCAATAAAAGGTTTTCACGATCAGGTTGCTTATCAAAACGCCTATATGCCAACGCAACCGACCGACGACAGACGTGACGAGCAGCGCAACCGAATGCCTAATACCCACAAACGAGGCGGGACCACCGATTTTTTCAGTTTCCAAATTTCTGGTTAAGAGGAATTGATCTTTTTTCTTAAGATACCGGACGTCTTAAAGACGACGACTCTCCGGGCGCGCAACTGCAGGTCCTTGCGTGTTTGTGGGTTGCGGCCTCGCCTGGCCCTCTTTTCTTTGACTACGAACTTTCCAAAACCACTGATGAGAAGGTCTTCACCATTGGCCAGGGTACGCTTCATGATTTCCAGGAGTTGCTCAACAACCTCCCTGGCTTGGTTTTTCTTCAGGCCAAGTTTCAGGTAGACTTCATTGATGATATTATCTTTGGTAAGGGCCATAAGATCCTCTCCTTTCATGCCGCTTTGTGGTTGTTCCAACCTTGGTTCGAGTTTATAAATCCAAATGTGCAACAAATTCAATTGGGTGTCAAGCATTTATTGGTGGAAGGACAAAAAACTTGAAGTTTATTTTTCTTGATAGAGACGGAGTGATTAACAAAAACCGATCTGATTATGTCAAGAGTTGGTCAGAGTTCGAATTTTTGCCAAGGAGTCTTGAGGCATTAGGGCTATTGGCTCGTCACGGATGCCGTGTTATTGTAATCACCAATCAATCGGCAATCAATCGAAATTTGGTTACAGAGGCAGAAGTTCAAAAAATCCATGAAAACATGACAGAGTCTGTGGCCGCGGCAGGCGGCAGCATAGAGGCTGTCTATTATTGCCCCCATGCTCCGGAAAATGGCTGCACTTGCCGCAAGCCCAAACCAGGGCTGATCCATCACGCCCAAGCCGACCTCGAGGCAGACCTCTCTGATGCCTGCGTGGTGGGCGATAGCTTAAAAGATATTCAGTGCGCCCGCCTGGCAGGTTGTGGAAAGGCGATATTGGTTCGCACTGGCCACGGCCAGGAGGCTGAACGTCTCTGCCTGGAGGCTGGTATCGCCCCGGATTATGTGGCCGACGACCTTATGGGCGCAGTGCAATGGCTGATGGGTGAAAGCTTGGAAGGTAAAAGCTGAAAGGTGAAAGCTGAAAGTTCAAAGGTGAAAGGTGAAAGCTCAAAGGTGAAAGGTGAAAGCTCAAAGGTGAAAGGTAAAAGAGGGGTGAACGATGGCAGGTAGATTTTATGTATGCTTTTGTTGCTTTGAGCTTTCAGCCTTCAGCTTTGAGCTTTAATCTTTCTACTTATTTACCAAACCGTTGATCAGTGCTGCAATGTAGCCTGCTCCGAAGCCATTGTCTATGTTGACCACGCTGACGTTGGAGGCGCAGCTATTGAGCATGGCCAGAAGGGCTGTGATTCCGCCAAAGCTTGCCCCATATCCTATGCTGGTCGGAACGGCAATTACCGGCTTGTCTACCATGCCCCCAACCACACTCGGCAGGGCACCTTCCATACCGGCCACAACGACAAAGACCGATGCCCCGGTCCAAAACTCATCATAGCCCGTCAGACGATGTATCCCGGATACCCCCACGTCGTAGAGGGTCTTTACGCGATGGCCCATGGTAGTTGCCGTAACAGCCGCCTCTTCTGCAACCGGAATATCCGAAGTGCCTGCTGCGATCACGAGAATTAGTCCCTTGCTGGCAGGTTTGGCCGATCCGAACATGTGTACAAGGATCCGGGCCTCACGGTGATAGATGGCGCTGGCATATTGGGCTATGATGACGCCTGCCTTTTCCGGGGAGAGGCGAGTCACCATGACCGTGTCTTCCTGCTCAACCATGGCCTTCATGATCCCAAGGATATGTTCCGGAGATTTGCCTTCGCCGAAGATCACTTCAGGAAAGCCCTTTCTCAAAGAGCGGTGGTGGTCCACTCTGGCGTATGTAAGGTCTTCAAAGGGAAGGCGCTTTAGCCGGGTAACCGCCTCATCTACGGTCACACGGCCAGAAGCGATTGATTGCAGAAGTTGTTTCAACGCATTGGCATTCATTGTAAGTCCTTTTTTATCATCGGAGCTTCGTGTAGTCAATTGTGATCGGTGTTTGGCCCCACGATTTTGCGAAAAGATATAAAGGACGTGGTGTTTGAAGTGACATCCTGCTTGATTTTCAAATCAGATGTGATATTTAGGCAAGCTGCTGCAGACGATTGGCTGGATGGTTTTTGCGATGCAACAAGGCCAGGCAACTCTGCCAAAGTCCGGCAACAGAACTGGTATAGACTTTCACATATTAAATTTCACAGCGTTATCGGTCGTCGGCGTATTACAATACAGCCTCCTCTCTCTGGCCTTGTGAAATTTAATATGTGAAAGTCTATAGATCAAGGAATTCGGCATGGAAGACACAGACCGTATAACGATGTCAGAGTTTAAAGCAGGCCGCCTCCTTCTTGGAAGACTTCCGTACCGCAATGATCTTATCGCCGCCTTAGAGGGTTTTTGTGCGGCCCATTCCATTCAGACCGCGATATTTTCGATTATCGGCTCTGTTACGTCGGCCACCCTGGGTTCGTACGATCAGAACCAGCAGGTATACGTCACTTTCAATAAGGTGGAACCTCTCGAAATCGTCCATTGTACTGGCAATGTCTCCCTCAGGAATGGTAAGCCTGCTGTGCATGCCCACGCCATATTTGCCGACATAAACGGCCATACACTGGGAGGACACATTTTTTCGGAAACCATTGTGTATGCAGGAGAGATTTATGTCCAGGAGCTTTTGGGGCAGCCGCTGTCAAGGGAGTATGACAAAGATACAGGGCTTTTTCTGTGGAGATGAGGTTTGGGTGTGTTACACAATGGGCAGAGATGGATTTGACTCTCGACCTGTGAACGCCTATAGACTATCACATATTAAATTTCACCGCGTTATCGGTCGTCGGCGTATTACAATACAGCCTCCTCCCTCTGGCCTTGTGAAATTTAATATGTGATAGTCTATACGAGGAGGGAAGGGGACAATGGAACTGGAAATAAAGAGGGTTAAAACGCCCAAGAAACTACCTGATGATTCCAACCTGGGATTTGGGGCAATTTTTACCGATCATATGCTCAATATGGATTACACGCCAGCGTCTGGGTGGCATAACGCCCGCATAGAACCGTACGGTCCAATTGTCATGGATCCGGCTACTATGGTCCTTCATTACGGCCAGTCCATTTTTGAAGGGCTGAAGGCATACCGAACAAGTAGTGGAAAGATCCAGTTGTTTCGGCCAGAACGCAATATGGCCAGGCTCAACCGATCTGCACAGCTTGTGTGCATCCCTGAAGTGGACGAGACCTTTGCCTTGGATGCCTTAAGGAAGCTTGTTGCTCTTGAGAAGGATTGGGTTCCAAGGACGCCGGAGACCTCCCTCTATGTTCGCCCCACCATCGTGGCCATGGACCCTTTTCTTGGCGTTCGGCCGTCGCACACCTATCGTTTCTTTATTATCCTGTCTCCGGTGGGTGCCTACTATCCTGAGGGGTTCAACCCTGTGAAGATATGGGTGACGGATAAATATGTCCGAGCAGTGCGCGGCGGACTGGGCGAAGCCAAGACTGCCGCCAACTATTCGGCCAGCCTGTTGGGTGCGGAGGTGGCCAAGAAGGCGGGTTACACCCAGGTGTTGTGGCTGGACGCGCTTGAGCATCGGTGCATAGAAGAAGTGGGCACCATGAATATTTTCTTCATGATCGGTGGAGAGATCGTGACCCCGGCTCTTGGAGGGAGCATCCTGCCTGGTATTACTCGTGATTCTGTTATTACTTTGGCCAAACACTGGAAGGTCCCGGTAGTTGAACGAGTGATTACAATAGACGAAGTCATGGAGGCTTACAAGAATGGCAGTCTTCAAGAGGTATTTGGCTCCGGAACGGCCGCTGTTATTTCTCCGGTGAGTCATCTGGCTTGCGGAGATGAGGTGATCGTGGTTGGAGATGGAGGCATTGGATTGATGGCCCATAGGCTTTATGAGGCGATTACGGATATTCAGTATGGCCGGGTCGAAGATCCCTTTGGATGGGTAGTTCCGATTGAAGAGGAATAGAAAGAAAGTGAAAGAAAGTGAAGCGTTACAAACGATGATTATAAAGCAGATCAAAGTAGGTTTCATGGAAGTATTTTGTTATATCCTGGGGTGCGAAGCCACCAACAAGGCCCTGGTGATCGACCCGGGAGGAGACGAAAAGCGCATAATGGATACAGCTCGCAACCTGGGTTTGACCATTGAGTCTCTGGTAAACACCCACGGTCATCCTGATCATACCTGCGGAAACGGTAAGCTGGCAGATCTCACAGGGGCTAAGATATACATGCACGCCCTGGACGATCGGTTTTTCAATACCGCTGAAGGACAGTCCATGGCTCGGCAGATGGGGTTTGCAATATCTCCGCCAGCAGATGTTCTTGTAGAGGACGGCGACAGCATCTCATTTGGTGAAAAAGCCATCACCGTGCTTCACACCCCCGGGCATTCCCCTGGCGGAATTTGCCTGTACGCGGAAAAGAACCTTTTCACCGGAGATACGCTTTTTGTAGGCGCGGTGGGAAGAACGGATTTTCCGGGGGGGTCATTGGAGACGTTGCTTGGCTCAATAAAGGAAAAGATACTCTGTCTTCCGGATGACACTGTTATTTGGCCAGGCCACGACTATGGAGGGAGCCCCACTTCTACTGTTGCACATGAAAAAACACACAACCCCTATATCATAGACTTTCATCTGGCATAATCATGCAGCCACCAGAGCACAATACGATCAACGATTTTGAACCTGACCATTTTTTTGCCAGCTTTTATCGAACAGCGATGGCGATTTTTTTGTATCCCAGGCCCTTTTTTGAGGGGATGAAAAGAGATGGAGGTTTCCTAAATCCTTTGATCTTTTTGGCCTGCTGTGTGATTATTCACGCGCTGCTTGCAGGCCTGTTTCACAAGAATCCAAGTTTCATAGCCCATAATCTGGCGTTGGGGATTGTCACGCCGTTTCTGACGGCAGGGGCGCTCTTTTTTTTTATCACAAGTGTTTTTAAAGTGTCAGGCACATATGAAGCGGCCTTCAGGGTAAATGCCTATTCAGCGGTAACTGCGATGCTATCCTGGATTCCGGTGGTAGGCTTGTTGTTTCAGTTTTATGGCCTGTATCTGGTTGTCGTGGGTCTTAGCTGCGTCTTTTCGATAAAAACATCACGGGCCGTCCTGGCTATCGTTCTGACGCTGTGCGTATACCTGATGGCCTCCGCGGCCATAGCGCATATCACCGGAGGAAAATGGCCACAACCTATGCATTGACAAGGAAACAGTGTCCCCGTTCCTTATTTCGTCTCGGTCGGATTTTTCCCATCAAAGCACATCAGGCAGAGGTCCTCTTTTGGAATCCCCATGGCTGCAACAAAGGCATCGAGGGTGTTATATTTCACGGAGTCTGCACCGATCTCATCGGCCATCCTGGCTTCGAGGTCCCTTAACTGTTCCAAGGACGTGATATTTCCGGTCTTGATATAGCGCCTGGCTGCCAACTCTTCATAAGTGCGGGTGGAAATGCCGAAATCGCATGGATACATGAGAGGCGGACAGGCAATACGCACGTGGACCTCTTTGGCCCCTCCCTTTTTCAGGTCCCGGACCTTGTGGAGGATCTGGGTGCCACGAACAATCGAATCATCGCACAGGACTATTCGCTTGCCTTTGACTGCATAATGCAGCACGGACAGCTTGCGCTTGGCCATCTTCTGGCGTGCAGGCTGACTCGATTGTGTATAGCTCCTGTCTGCGTATCGATTGTAGAGAAACACCTCCTGGTAGTTGATCCTTGATCGCTTGTGATAGCCGAGTGCATGCCCGATCCCCGACATGGGAACGGCCGCCACGATGTCAGCCTCCAGACCTCCTTCCTCAATATCTCGTTTTGCAAGGCTCTCGCCCAGGTTGTTCCGGGCCTCCTGGACATGGACACCATCAATAATGGAATCGAGGCTTGCCGTATAGGCCCATTCAAAGGCACAATGCGCTGTACGCGGGGAATCAAGCTGTGCCATTGTCTCAAATCCCTTGTCATTGATCAGGATGATTTCCCCGGGACGGACATCTCGAAAAAGTTCCATCTCAAGGTTCTGAATGGCGCGGGACTCAGATGCAACCACGTGCCTGCCCGGACCTTGCCCCAAAATAAGCGGCCTGAACCCATAGACATCCCGTGCCGCATGAATGCCAGCCTTGGTCAGAACGACCAGGGAATAGGCCCCTTTCACCTTCTCGGCAAGGGCTTGGAGGCCGGAAACCACGTCCGGCTCTTCCATAATGACTTTGGAGATGACCTCAATGTTGTATCCCCGATAGAATGCCTTCCCGCGCATCTTCATGCTTGAGATCAGTTCCTTGGCGTTGGTGATATTACCGCTGAACGCCACAGCAATCTCTCCTATCTGGCACTGCCACATCACGGGTTGGCGTTCCCAAAGGCTCACGTGCCCGATGCCGCATCTCCCTCTCAGGTATTTAAAGTCCTGGTCTCTAAACGTGTTGGCCACCTTGCCGTAGTGGCTGATTTGATGCATGCTCCCGTCAAAAGTGGAGATCCCGCAAAACTCCTGTCCCCTGTGCTGGAGTAAATCAATCCCCTGGAAAATATCGTGGGCACATTCGGCATCCGAATACAAACCAAAGAGCCCACAATTGTCTTGCAATGATTTCATGTGCTTGTCCTCACATGGTAATCGTTACTCGTTACTCGATTATCCGATTACACGATTCACCAGATCACTTATGTCTTCTTAATATCCGCATGGTAGCGCTGAAGAGACTTTACCCTGCCATGCCCCTGATGATTAGCTGCAATCCCCCTGGCGGCGGCAATGGCTGCAGCCGTAGTGGTGATATATGGTACCTTATATTTGATCGCAGCCTTGCGGATGTAAGAACCACTGTGCTTGCTCATTTTACCGCTGGGGGTATTAATAATAAGTTGAATCTCATGGTTTTTGATCCCGTCAACAATATTCGGCCGCCCTTCGTGCATCTTGCGGATCGGCTCGGAGTGAATACCGTGCTCTGCCAGGAACCCGTGGGTCCCTTCGGTTGCCTTGATCTTGAACCCGAGTTTGTCAAACCGCGTTGCCACCTCCAGGGCCGCATGCTTGTCCTTATCAGACACGGTGATCAGCACGGTGCCTTCAGAAGGAGGCCATTGTTGAGTCGCTTCCTGGGCCTTATAAAAGGCCAGGCCAAAAGAGTCTGCAAGCCCGAGGACTTCGCCTGTGGATCGCATCTCCGGTCCCAGGATCGGGTCAACCTCCGGGAACATGTTAAAGGGGAAAACCGCCTCCTTGACTCCAAAGTGAGTGATCGATTTTGGTGTGATATCAAGTTCGGCAAGCTTTTTCCCAAGTATGACCTGCGTGGCCATGCGCGCCATGGAAATGTTGCACACCTTTGAAACCAAGGGCACGGTCCGGGAGGCACGCGGATTGGCTTCAAGGATGTAGACTACATCATCTGCTATGGCATACTGGATGTTCATCAGGCCGACCACTTCGAGTTCTACTGCGATCTTTTTCGTATACTCGCAAATCGTATCAATGTGTCTTGCTGGGATGCTGATAGGCGGTATCACGCAGGCCGAGTCGCCCGAGTGGATCCCTGCCAGTTCGATGTGTTCCATCACAGCGGGCACAAAGGCATCCGTGCCGTCGGAGATGGCATCTGCTTCGGCCTCAATGGCGTTTTCCAGAAACTTGTCGATCAAGATCGGCCGTTCGGGTGACACGTCCACGGCCGCGGCCACGTAGTGTCTGAGCATCTCCTCGTCATGGACGACTTCCATGGCCCGTCCCCCAAGCACGTAAGACGGCCGCACCATGAGGGGATAGCCGATTCTTTCAGCCACGCCAAGGGCCTCTTCCAGGGTGCTTGCCATGCCGGATTGAGGCTCAGGAATGCCGAGCTTTGTCATCATCTGGCGGAAGCGGTCACGGTCTTCTGCGAGATCTATGGTCTCGGGGGAAGTGCCGATGATCTTGACACCGGCTTCGGCCAGTTCATTTGCAATATTGAGCGGGGTCTGCCCTCCAAACTGGACGATCACCCCTTCGGGCTTTTCCTTTTCGTAGATGCTCAATACATCTTCGACCGTAAGCGGCTCGAAGTAGAGTTTGTCAGATGTGTCGTAATCGGTTGAGACTGTCTCGGGGTTGCAGTTGACCATGATCGACTCAAAGCCCTCGTCACGCAGTGTAAAGGCTGCGTGAACGCAGCAGTAGTCAAACTCGATCCCCTGACCGATACGGTTAGGGCCGCCACCAAGGACCATGATTTTTCGCCTCTTGCTCGTTTCCACCTTGTCCTGGGCGTTGTAGGTGGAAAAATAGTAGGCTGCATCCTCCACGCCGCTTACCGGCACAGGCTCCCATGCCTCCACTACGCTCAGAGCAGTTCGCCGGTGCCGGATATCCTTTTCGGCAATATCCAGGATCTCAGACAGGTACCGGTCTGAAAACCCGTCTTTTTTGGCCTCCACCAGCAGATCGTCAGGCACAACGCTGCCTTTGTATTTGAGGATCTTTTCCTCGAGTTGAACCAGTTCCTTCATTTGTTCGATGAACCATGGCTTAATAAAGGTCCTTTCATAAAGTGTCTCTACGCTGGCTCCCTTTCTGAGGGCCTCGTACATGATAAATTGCCGCTCGCTCGACGGCTCGATCAAAAGCTCCATCAATTCATCAAGCGAATTTTCATGAAAGTTTTTGGCAAAGCCGAGTCCATGGCGGTTATTTTCCAGGGACCGAATTGACTTCTGGAAAGCCTCCTTATAATTCTTGCCAATACTCATGACCTCGCCCACGGCGCGCATCTGTGTGCCCAATTTGTCTTCAGAACCCTCAAACTTTTCAAAGGCCCACCGGGCAAACTTGACCACCACGTAGTCGCCCGAGGGCGTGTACTTGTCCAGGGTACCGTCTCGCCAGTACGGGATTTCGTCCAGCGTCATCCCTCCTGCCAGCATGGCAGAGATAAGGGCGATGGGAAAACCTGTCGCCTTGGAGGCCAGGGCCGAAGAACGCGACGTCCTCGGGTTGATTTCGATTACCACCACACGGCCGGTCTCGGGATCATGGGCGAACTGGATGTTGGTGCCACCGATAACCTTTATGGCCTCCACTATGTCATAGGACCATTTTTGAAGCCGCTTTTGCAGTTCAGGGTCGATCGTGAGCATAGGGGCAGTGCAATAGGAATCGCCCGTGTGTACGCCCATGGCGTCTACGTTCTCGATGAAACAAACCGTAATCATCTGGTTCCTGGCATCACGCACGACCTCCAGCTCCAGCTCCTCCCACCCCAGGACCGATTCTTCCACCAGCACCTGACCCACCATGCTCGCCGAGAGCCCACGGCTGGCAATGGTTCGAAGTTCTTCCACATTGTACACAAGACCGCCACCCGTTCCGCCCATGGTGTAGGCAGGGCGGATGACCACAGGGTAGTCGAGTTCAGCGGCTATTTCTTCAGCTTCCTCTACGCTAAAGGCCGGTTTGCTCCTGGGCATCTCGATACCGAGCCGGTTCATGGTATCTTTGAATGCGATCCGGTCCTCGCCGCGCTTGATGGCATCGATCTCAACGCCGATTACCTTGACCCCGTATTTATCGAGCACGCCTGTGCGGGCCAGCTCTGAGGAAAGATTCAGGCCGGTCTGCCCGCCCAGGTTGGGAAGGAGTGCGTCAGGCCTCTCTTCTTCTATGATCTCCGTCATGGTTTTAAGGTTCAAAGGCTCGATATAGGTCGCGTCGGCCATGCCGGGATCGGTCATGATAGTCGCGGGATTGGAATTGACCAACACGATCTCATAACCGAGTTTGCGAAGGGCCTTACACGCCTGGGTGCCCGAATAGTCGAACTCGCAAGCCTGTCCTATGACGATCGGCCCGGAACTGATAATCATGACTTTGTTGATGTCATCACGTTTTGGCACAGAGTTATCCTTTCAAGTTTACCTGTAGACCCTTATATGTCTTCAACGCTATATTCAGCACAGCCACAATTGGAGGCTCTGCCATATGAGAGTGTCCGCCTCATCCCTTACTTTTCTTGTCCCGTAATGTCAAGGCCGCTGAAGCCGGGCCGTCTTATCCTGGCCGAAGCTTCTATAGGCTTTAAGATAAAGATTTTGGGAAGGCTAGAGGGAGGAAGGCGTACTCGTCGTACGTTGACGACCGATAACGCATCCAAAATCTTTATCTTAAAGCCTATAGGACATATGCTCATGATTCTCGGAATAAGTGTGCGGAAACCGGGCTAAAGAGCCTTGGACGGAGGCCACTTGCACATTGACAAGCAGGCCAGGCTCCCATATGTTTGAACGTAATTTGGTACTTGTGGGGTGAGAAAAATGGAACATAGGGCAAAGATCATCATCGACGAAAAGACCTTTGAGCTTCCTATCGTCACTGGCTCTGAAGGGGAGATGGCCATTGATATTTCAAGGTTACGCGAACAAACCGGTCTCGTCACACTAGATCCTGGATTTGCCAACACAGCGAGCTGCCAGAGCAGCATCACCTTTGTGAATGGAGAAAAAGGCATTCTTCGTTACCGGGGCATTCCAGTGGAACAACTTGCAGAGCATTCCAGGTTTGTTGAAACGGCCTACCTCTTGATTAACGGTGAGTTGCCCACCCAAAAAGAACTGAACCGCTTCTCGGTTCTATTAAATGACCACTCCCTTGTCCATGAGGATATGCGGGCTTTTTTTGAGAATTTTCCGAGATCGGCCCATCCCATGGGCATCCTTTCCTCTATGGTCAACGCTCTGCGGGCCTTCTATCCTGAAATCCCTGAGAGAACAGAGGAAGAAGAGATCAACATGACAGTCACCAGGCTGCTGTCTAAAGTGAGGACCATGGCGGCCATGTCGTACAAGATTTTCATGGGTCACAAGGTCGTTTACCCGAGGCAGGACCTCCCATACGCAGCGAATTTTTTGAACATGATGTTTGATTCACCGGTCCGGCGTTATGTCATCGACAAAGACCTCGTAAAGGCCTTGAACGTGTTCTGGATCCTCCATGCCGACCACGAACAGAATTGTTCCACTGCTGCCGTCAGATTGGTGGGGAGCGCAAAGGTCAATCTCTACGCGGCCATTTCTGCCGGCATATGTGCCCTTTGGGGCCCTTTGCATGGTGGCGCGAACCAGGCCGTGGTGGAGATGCTCAGCCAGATACACGAATATGGTGGTGATGTGGCTCCGTTCATTGCTCGAGCCAGGGACAAGAATGACCCTTTTCGGCTAATGGGTTTTGGTCATCGGGTGTACAAAACCTATGATCCAAGGGGGCGGATCATGAAGAAGGCATGTGACAAGGTATTAGGGAAGGTGACGCGTGAAGATCCTTTACTTGATATTGCCCAAAGACTGGAAGAGGTAGCCTTAAAGGACCAGTACTTTGTCGATCGCCACCTTTATCCGAACATTGATTTCTACAGCGGTGTCTTGCTGCGGGCCATAGGTATACCTGTTAACATGTTCACTGTCATGTTTGCCATCGGACGTTTACCCGGATGGATTAGCCAATGGAAGGAGAGCACAGAGGATCGCCACTGGAAGATGCACCGCCCGCGCCAGATCTACATTGGGCTGAACAAGAGAGATTATGTGCCCATAGAAGAGCGAGGCTAAGAATCCGAGGTATAGACCGTACGTTTTTCCGATCATTCCACCGACCGCGGCTTCTGCCGTCTTCACTTTATATGCCGGTTCAGCGCCGAGACAAAAAGGGTGTAAAGGCTATCCAGCAAAGAACATGCCAAATACTATTGACCGGTTAACCATTTGCTTTTACAGTATATTTAGGATGCTCATATTAAGTTGGGAGGATTCTATTGAAGGGATTTTCATACAGGTGGAGGGACGCAAAACACGACTGATGAGCTTAACTGCCTGTGGTTACGACGTTTTTAGGTGCAGGTTATTTCATGCGCCGTACCCGTTCACGGTTCACCGTTATCCGTTGACCGTTATTGGTTATTCGTTGTCCGTCCTCTGACCTCTGTCCTCTGACCTCTGTCCTCCACCTCCTGCCCGTCGGTGAACGGAAAACGGATAACTGTGAACGGTTATCATGCGCCCCATTTGGACGAAAAGTCCGGGCAAAACCTAACCTATTGACAAGACCTCGGAATTAGGATTTCATTAGAACTAATGACGACAGACCCGGCATCGTAAAACAAGAGGGGACTTGAACATGAACGAGAATGGATTGGATTTGGTCGTGGTAATCATGGCCGGTGGGGCAGGGACAAGGTTCTGGCCGCTGAGTACGGAAGAAAGGCCAAAACAGTTTATCAACCTCTTCGGCGACCGCAGCTTGCTGCAAAAGAGCTTTGATCGTGTTTCGGACCTTGTGACTCCTGCACGGGTACTGGTTTTAACGAATGCGGCCTATATGTCAATCGTCAAGGAGCAGCTTCCCCAGATTCCTTCCGAAAACATCATCGGGGAACCCATTAGACGGGATACGGCCGCTGCCGTGGGTCTTTCCGCTGTGCTCTGCCGCAAACGATTTGGCAACCCGGTCATAGCAACGCTGACCGCGGATCACCTGATCGAGCCGGTTGACCTATTCCAGCAAACCTTGCTTTCAGCGGCTCGCAGGGCAACTGACAGTAATGCCCTTTACACGTTTGGCATTCAGCCGACCTACCCGGCTACGGGTTACGGGTACCTGGAACGAGGCGCGTCGATCGGCGATTATGAGGGTGTTGAACACTTCCAACTCCTGCGCTTTAAGGAGAAACCTGACCTGGAAACAGCCAGCCAGTATGTCGAGTCCGGAAAATTTTACTGGAACTCAGGGATGTTTGTATGGACGGCAGATGCGATCCTAAAAGAGTTTGAGCTTCATCTGCCAGACCATGCCAAAGCCCTTTCGCGTGCGGCCGCTGCCGATCAGACGCCGGAATGGGAAGATGCCCTCAAGGTGGCATTTGAGTCGCTTCATCGTGTGTCCATTGATTTTGGTGTTATGGAGAAGGCGCAAAACGTGTGTTGTGTGGCATCAAAATTCTCGTGGGATGATGTTGGAGGCTGGCTGGCACTGAGAAGCTATTTGCCAAAGGATGAAGCAGGAAACTGCTTTAGAGGGAAAGCTATAATGCTGGATGCAACCGATAACGTGCTCTTTTGCGAAGATCCCGAAGAAACCATCATGCTCATCGGGGTCAAAGACCTTGTGGTCGTGAGGGCCGGAGCCGGGCTACTCATTGTCAACAAGGATCGAACGGAGGATATTAAGAAATTGGTGGAGGGGATGGAGGCTGGAGGGAAAGCTGAAGGTTAAAAGCTCAAAGCTGAAAGCTCAAAGCTGAAAGCTCAAGGCTGAAAACCGCAGGTCCGCATTCCAACACCGCTCATGTTTTTGTCTTTTTTGTTTTACCTTTTGCCTTTCAGCTTTGAGCTTTCAGCTTTGAGCTTTTACTTTTCAACGGCCTTTTCATTATAGGCTTTTAGTACTTCGTCTCTCATCTTGACCTTGTCGGCCCCAAAAAGGGCGCTTTGGAGCCAGTCAAAACCAAACTTGAGCAAGGCGGCCTCATCGGTTTTAATCTTTTCCAGGACATCCTTTTCAATATCGAATTTGTCCAGGAAAGTGCTCTCAAATATGAGACGTTTGAGCTTGTCTACATTGGAACTCACCATGAAGAACATGCTCCGGCTCTGTTCGCTGAGTTCCATCTGAAACGCAAAGGATTTTTTTCTCAACATGAACTCCATCCAGCCCCTGTTGATCTCGTCGTATAGTTCCACACCCTGGTCTTTGCGCCATTCGCTTACGGTCCACTCCTTATCCGCTTCATGGCCAAGGCAATGGGCTTCTCTGACCATGAAAAAGAAATCCTCTCCTGTGGGCTCTATTTCTTGTTCCCTGAATGAGGCCATGCCCAAAGGATAATAGCGGCAGGTTACAGGGCGGTCTTCATATATGGTGCACCCCTGTTGCGTGAGAAACGGGCAGCTTTTGTTGTCGTCGTCAAGCATTTTCAGCGTGACCACTGGAAGTTGAGTTCTTGCCAGCATCTCGGGCTTTGTATATATAGCCAAGAACTGGTCACTGGTGAGTCCGAGTCTATTTTTCATCCTGACAATGTCGTACGGTGTCAGGATCATATTTAGGTCACTGCAACAATGGGTATAACATTCCTTACCCTTGTGGCAGGCAAAGTTGAATCGGCTGTCCGCTTTATATTTTTTTGGTTCTATCCCGTCTTGATATTTCATGTTTTATCTTTCCTCACAAATTTGGAAACTCATGATTTTGGATTGGTAGATCCTTTAATCGTTGGCAAAGCAGGGCGGCATTTCGGTTGGGTCAAACGGTTGGGGTTGCGCAGCTCGAATCGGTAATCGGTATTCGTAGAGCGGTTAAGGATAAATT
>JAUVJO010000296.1 GCA_030592345.1 Deltaproteobacteria bacterium | reverse complement strand
TTAAGGTGGGTTTCGATTAATATTTCAATTAGCGGGGGAAGGGGCGTGGGGGGCAACCCTACAATCTCAACATTTTCCTGGGTAAGCGGAATCAGGAACTTTCTGGCCGGGGATGCGGCAACAGCCTCAGCCATGCAGGGTGTGACTTCGCCCATCATGGCATGGGCCAGGACGATCCCCATGGGCCCCACAACAACGTCAGCCAAACCTACTGTTCGGATGATGGCGTTTTCGCCTGAGGCACCTCGGTTCGCCCCTGCCTTGAGCATCTGGGCAGTAGCAATGGCATTTGTTCCAAGAGCGATGATCTCGACCGATTCCTGAAATGCCCCTTTAAGTTTCTTTATGATGACACTTCCTATTCCCCCGCCCTGACCATCAATCACACAGATTCGCATGTTTGAATTATACCCTCCGGCTTTGCCAATAATCCTCATTTGCCCGATGGCAAGATGTCATCTGACATGGGCAAACTCCGCCAACCCTCACATCAGAGGTCGTTTCAGCTCCTGTACAAAACTTTTGACACGTTCAACCAGGCTGCTGCTGTTTTGATGCTGTTCAATCACCTTGACCAGGGCGCTTCCCACGATGATGCCATCTGCATGGGGGGCCAGGGCCGCTACTTGAGACGCTGTGCCTATGCCAAAGCCCACGGCCACGGGATTTCGAGCCTCATTTCGTGTGCGGTCCAGGGCAAGAGTCAAATCCCTGGGAAGCTCCTTCCTTGCCCCGGTTACGCCTGTTAATGACACATAGTACAGAAAACCCGTGCTCAGGCTGTCGATCTTTTCGACTCGTTCATGGGGGGTTGTGGGTGTGACCAAAAAAATAGTGCGAAGGCCTGCGCGTATGGCTGCACCACGCCACGGGCCTGCTTCCTCTGGGGGAAGGTCAGGGACTATCACGCCGTCAATGCCGACATCGGCTGCTCGCTCCGCGAATTGTTCTATGGGGTACTGATACAAGAGGTTATAATAACACATCAGACAGATGGGAAGAGTAACCTTTTTTCTAATGTCTTTTACCATGTCAAGGACAGCACTCAGGGTTACGCCTGAGGCAAGGGCCCTCTGGCCTGCTGCCTGTATGGTGGGGCCATCTGCTATTGGATCTGAAAATGCCACTCCCAGCTCTATCATGTCAGCACCAGCCTCTTCCAGGGCGCAGATGAGATCACTGGTGTGGGACAGGGTGGGGTCGCCTGCCACAAGAAACGGCATCAGGGCAGTGCCATTTTTTTTCCGCAAGGTTTCAAACAGTTGATCTATTCTATTCATGGCTAGCTTCCTTCAGGTATTGTGCAACAATATCCAGATCCTTGTCTCCCCTGCCGGAGAGGTTAATGACTACGATATCCTCCTTCTTGAATTCTGACGCACGCTTGCACACAAAGGCTACGGCGTGGGAGCTTTCCAGGGCTGGGATGATCCCGTCTGTTCTTGAAAGGAGTTGAAACGCCTCAAGGGCTTCCTCGTCTGTGACAGAGACATATTCAGCCCGCAGAGTATCCTTTAATGAACTGTGCTCTGGCCCAACTCCCGGATAATCAAGGCCAGGGGCCACAGAGTGGGCCTCTGAGATCTGCCCTTCATCGGTTTGAAGGAGATAGCTTTTTGTCCCGTGTAAGATGCCCACACGGCCTGCGCACAGGGGGGCCGAGTGTTTTCCGCTCTCGATCCCGCTGCCTGCGGCCTCCACACCGATGAATCGCACGGCATCTTTTGCAAATGGCGCAAAAAGGCCCATGGCATTGCTCCCGCCGCCAACGCAGGCCACAAGGACATCAGGGAGTCGTCCAGCAGCCTTCTGAATCTGTTGTCTGGCCTCTTTGCCAACAACGTACTGAAACTCGCGCACGATCGTCGGGTAGGGATGCGGTCCCACCACCGAACCGATAACATAATACGTGTTCGAGATATTGGTCACCCAGTCTCTAAGGGCCTCATTGATAGCATCTTTAAGGGTGCGACTTCCTGAGCCCACAGGTATGACCTCAGCTCCAAGGAGTTTCATGCGCGTGACATTCATGGCCTGGCGCTTGATGTCGGTTTCTCCCATATAGATGGCGCACGAAAGGCCAAAGAGGGTGGCTGCCGTGGCAGTGGCAACACCGTGTTGGCCCGCACCGGTTTCTGCAATGATGCGCTCTTTTCCCATGGCCTTGGCCAGGAGCACCTGGCCAAGCGTGTTGTTGATCTTATGAGCCCCTGTATGAGTCAAGTCCTCACGTTTCAAATATATCCGAGGACCTTTGAGCTTTCCGGTCAGACCCTCAGCAAGGTAAAGAGGGGTAGGCCGACCTACATAGTCTCGAAGGTAAGCGGCCAGACTTTTCTTGAACTGTCGATCCCTGCGATAATACCGAAATGCCTGATCCAGTTCCGTGAGTGCATACATGACGGTCTCTGGCACAAACTGGCCGCCATACGGCCCAAAGTAGGCTTTCATATTTTGTCTCATCCCATGTCCCCAACATCATATTGTCATTTGTCAATCATCAATCATTATTGGTCCACCTTGCTTGTTCTACAAAGCGGCGCATTTTTTCGTGATCTTTTATCCCAGGGGCTGATTCTACGCCGCTGCTTACATCTACACCGTATGGTCTGACTATGCTGATAGCCTCTCTGACAATCTCCGGAGTCAGGCCGCCGGAAAGAATGACAGGGCCGTGTTTTCTTGCTTCTTTGGCAAGGGTCCAGTCAAACGTCTTGCCTGTTCCGCCTTGCTGTCCCTTTACATAGGTATCCAGGACAAAGCCGGTTACACAGTTCTTATAGGCTGCCATGGCTTCCACGCTTTGCCTGTCCTTTACCCGGATTGCCTTGAGGAGCCTAAGGTCCAGGGCCTTGCAGTAGTCTGGCGATTCCTTGCCGTGCAGTTGAACCCAATCGAGTCTCAACGAAATAGCTATCTGGCGCAAAGCATCAAGATCCATATCAACAAAAACCCCCACAGTGCTCACGAACGGAGGCAGTGAAAGGCTTATCTTTTGAACCGTCTCGGGTGATACTCTTCTGGGACTCTCGGCCAGAACAAACCCAAGGGCATCAACACCCAGGCTGGCGGCAAGTTGTGCATCAGCCTCACGGGTGATCCCGCAAATCTTTATTCGGGGTAGTGACTTTAACATCTTAACCTAGACCAAGCCGATTGGTCCTGTAAAAACTGGTTCAAATTAGTCCCGCTTTTTGAGGGATTATGAATAGGATTTTGTCATGATTGATTGGCATAATTAGAATTGCTGCATCCTTAACAAGGCACTCTTACTTTAGCCACTCCGCCATCAATGACTTCATTAATACAAATGGATATCATCCTTAACTTTAGGCACTTTAGCTCACTTTAGGCACTCTTACAAGTATAACGGCAGAACTTTCTTATAGCAGACGTAGGTGTTTAAGCCGACTCAAGCACCAAACAGCTCCCTTATCTTTGCTCCAATATCTTTTGCTGCCATCAGGGCGGTGCCTACCAGTACTGCATCAACCCCTGTTTTACTAAGACGTTTGATGTCATCATGGTTTTTTATACCACTTTCACTGACGCAAAGTGTCTTTTCCGGTATGCCGGCAGCAAGATGCATGGTCGTGGAAAGGTCCACGGTAAAGGTCGATAAATCCCTGTTGTTGATCCCGACTATCTCAGCGCCCGCCTCAACGGCCTTGTCCCGCTCCTGTTCGGTATGCACCTCTACCAGGGCATCCAACCCAAGTTTTTCGCAAAGGCTGAGAAAAGCAAGAAGCTTATCATCAGAAAGGATGGCCACAATCAGTAAGACCGCATCTGCCCCAAAGGCGCGAGCTTCATAGATTTGGTATGGGTCTATGATGAAATCCTTGCGCAACACCGGAATAGTGACGGCTTCTCTAACGGCCTTCATGCTGGCAATAGTGCCACAAAAGAAGTGCTCGTCAGTGAGTACAGAAATGGCTGCGACACCAGAAGCCTCATAGATTTCTCCAATTTTCACAGGATCAAAATCATTGCGAATCAGCCCTTGAGAGGGCGATGCTTTCTTGATCTCAGCAATCAACGCGATCTGCGAGGATTTTGCCAGTGCCCGCCGAAACCCCCGCGGTCTCCCGCCAGCATCCACGCGTTCCTTCAGGAAAGCCAGTGGCACGGCATCTTTGATCTGCGCAATCTCTTGCTCTTTATGGGCTACGATCTGATCTAAGATCATTTGAAGTGACTAAAGTTGATAGACCGAATTTAGGAATTCAGGAATTATTTTCTGTATGCTTCCTTATCTCAATCCCCTAATCCCCTAATCCCTGAATCCCTGAATCCCTCAATCCCTAATTTCATTCGTCTTTTCTATCAGTTGCTCGAGCTTTTTGGCTGCCATGCCCGAGTCAATGCTTTCGGCTGCCAGCTTGATCCCCTCATGCATGTCAGGGGCCTTTCCGGCTGCATACAAAGTAGCCCCTGCATTTAAGA
>JAUVJO010000257.1 GCA_030592345.1 Deltaproteobacteria bacterium | reverse complement strand
CAAAGGATTTTCTGATGCTAGCTGTTATTCAGCGGGTCATTTCCTCCGAGGTTCGGGTCGGTGATGATGTAGTTGGTCAGATTGGTACAGGGATCTTGGTCCTGTTGGGCATTTCGCATTCTGATGAAGAAAAGGACGCGGATTACCTGGCAGACAAGGTGGTGCACCTGCGAATTTTTGACGATGATGACGGCAGGATGAACCGCTCCCTCGTTGAGACCGGCGGCGAGATAATGGTGGTTTCGCAATTCACCCTGCTGGGTAACTGCCGCAAAGGGCGCAGGCCTTCTTTTGTAGAAGCTGCACCCCCGGAGCGGGCAGAAAACCTTTACGAGTACTTCGTTGATCAGTTGAGACAAAAAGCAGTACCTGTGGCCACAGGCCGATTTCAGGCCAGGATGGCTGTCTCCTTGGTCAATGACGGGCCTGTCACCTTAATTCTTGAGAGCAAATAACGCGCTATAGATTCTAAGATAATGTTTTGGGCTCAAAAAAGATGAACAGTTACTGGATGCTGGTTCCTGGTTACTGGATGCTGGTTAAAACAAGGGATTTCTTTTTTTGTCTATCCAGCATCCAGCATCCAGCATCCAGCATCCAGCATCCAGTATCCAGCATCCAGTATCTAGCATCCAGTATCTAGTATCTAGTATCCAGTATCCAGTATCTGTTTGGAATAGAGCACGAACTCACATTTCCTGACAAAACCGATAACCCCAAAATTTATTTCTGAAAGACTATGGAAAATGAGAAGCTCGATTGGTGACAAAGGACTGATGCCCAAACTCCTGGCAGGTATTTTACTTCTTTGTGCAATAACTATATTTGCCTGTCCACCAAAAGGCAAGGTGTGTCGTATTAAACCCGGGAGAGTCTGCTGGGAAGGAATCCACGGCGTAGCTGTCCTGGGTTTTGACGGGCCGTACGGAGAAATAGTTCGCAGCCACGTTTACGACAGACTTTGCCAGGTTCTATATTTCACCCCAAAGGATACCACCCGGATTCGTGCCCTGTGTAAAGTCTCCTTTGGCAAATTAGAGGAGAGGGAGTTTTTGAAGGCCATTAAAGATTTGGAAGCCGACGCTGCAATAACAGGCCATGTGACTCTGGATCTCTGTGACATTCATGGCTCTGACGAGCTTGAAGTGAAGGAAGGGACAGGTTACTACAAAAAGGCAAAAAACGCTTATGGTCAATGGGTTGATGAGGAAATCAAACGCACTGTTATCAGGGCTGTTCCCTATGTTATTAGAAAGGCGTCTCTTACAAATGTGTACAAGATGTTTGATCTTAAGGCCAAAGGGGTCATTAGCTTGGGAAGGCTAACAGAAGTCTATGAGGAGAAGTTTGGCGGTGACAAGGAGTATGCCCCCTCGAGCCATAGGCTTAGCGATTTGCCTGCTTCTGACCGCACTGTGGACGAGCTTTCTGCCAGGGTAGCCACCAGGCTGGTGGCAAAGCTTTCCCGCATGAAGCTCGCCAGGGTGGTCGAGCTGGACAAGGGCGAAAACCGTTTGGTAAAACAAGGAGTGGCATCGGCCAAAGGCGGGCAGTGGGAAGAAGCGATTAAGATCTGGAAAGAAGTGATCCAAGACGAACCCGAAAACCACGCGGCCTACTATGATCTTGGTGTGGCCCATGAAGGTCTGGGGGACATGGAAAATCTTGAGATCGCAAGGGACCTCTACAAAAGGGCAGCCAGTTTTAGCGAAAACAAGCTTTATACAGATGGTATCGTAAGGGTTGATTGTGCTATCATGCAAGGCCATAATAAGTGAACATTCACAAAAGGTTTTTAGATAATGTTTTGGGGGTAAATGAACGTATATCTCTTAGAAAATTTTTCTGGATTTCGGTTTGAGCCAGACGGTTGCGGTTGCGCAGCTCGTATCGTCTGTCGTCGGTCGGTTGCGTTGGCCTATTGGCGTTTTGATAAGCAACGGATCGTGAAAACCTTTTATTGGTTGTGCGAATTTATCCTTAACCGCTCTACGAATACCGATTCCCGATTCGAGCTGCGCAACCCCAACCGTTTGACCCAACCGAAATGCCGCCCTGCTTCGTCAACGATTAAAGGATCTACCAATGCAAAATTATGAGTTTCCAAATTTGTGATAGAAGGGAGTTTAGGAGAGATATGAAAAGAAAAGCAAGCAAAAAGGAAGTTGAAGAGATCAGAAAACGGCTGGTGCGCAAGCCACAGCTGGTATGGGATCTGGTGAAGCCAGGAGAAAAGAAAAAGATCTTCGAGTTTTGTGAAAGCTACAAAAACTTTCTTGACAATGCCAAGACAGAGCGGGAGGCTGTTCGTGTTATTGAGGCCTTTGCTAAAAAGAAAGGTTTTAAGGACATAAACAAGGCCGGCGGCAAAAACAAGTTCTACAAGATCAATAAAAACAAAAGCATTGCCCTGGCTGTCCTTGGAAAGCGTCCCCTTGCATCAGGGGCTAAAATCATCGCGTCCCATATTGATTCTCCCCGGCTTGATCTTAAACAAAATCCGCTTTATGAAGAAGTGGACCTTGCCTTTCTAAAGACCCACTATTACGGCGGTATCAGAAAATATCAGTGGCTTGCCCGACCTTTGGCTATCCACGGGACAGTCCTCAAAAAAGATGGGAGCTCACTTGATTTGCATATAGGGGAGGCTGATAATGATCCGGTCTTTGCTATTTCCGATCTTTTGCCCCATCTTGCGCGGAAACTTCAAGCAGACAAGAAACTGTCTGATGCCTTTGAAGGGGAGAAGTTAAATCTCCTCGTGGGAAGCCTGCCGCTCGGGGATGATGAAACAAAAGAGCGGTTCAAGCTTGCGGTGCTTGAACACCTCTGTTCTGCGTACGGACTTATCGAGGAAGATCTGATCAGTGCTGAAATAGAGATTGTGCCTGCGGGAAAGGCTCGTGATGTGGGATGGGATCGAGGTCTTGTCGGGGCCTATGGCCAGGATGATCGCGTGTGTACCTGCGCATCGCTTGAGGCGATTGGGGAAGTAAAAATTCCCGAGGTAACAGCCGTGGCCCTCTTTATTGACAAGGAGGAGATCGGAAGCGATGGAAGCACAGGGGCTAAATCTCGTTTTCTGGAAAACTTTCTGGCAGACCTTGTTGAGATAAGTGGGGAGAAACTCAGCGAGAGAGCCCTAAGGTCCTGTTTGATGAATTCGAGGGCCCTTTCTGCCGATGTGAACGGAGCCTTGGACCCTGACTATCAGGAGGTACACGAAAAGCGAAACGCAGCAAGGATCGGCTACGGCGTATGTATCACCAAGTTTACTGGATCTGGTGGCAAGTATGGATCGAGCGACGCCAATGCCGAGTATCTGGCCGAGATCCGAAAACTCTTCAACGAAAACAGGGTGGTCTGGCAGACCGGTGAGCTGGGTAAAATTGATGAAGGAGGTGGTGGCACAATCGCCAAGTTTCTTGCCGTCTACGGCATGGAGGTCTTGGACTGCGGCACAGCAATCCTTTCCATGCACTCTCCTTTTGAGATAGCAAGCAAGGCAGATATCTACATGACCTATAAGGCATATAGCGCGTTTTTCAATAGCAAATAGGACCACACACATCGTCATAACCACTCAACGAGGTCTTGACTATGAAAACCTATCTGGACTGCATCCCTTGTTTTTTCAAACAGGCCCTTTTTGCCGCAAGGGCGGCCCTTGATGATGAGGCAAAAATCAAAGAGGTGCTTGACAGGGTAGGAATGCTTGTCTCTGAGATCCCCCTGGAGAGCTCACCGCCAGAGACCGGCAGGGAGGTCTACAGGACGGTCAGGGAGGTCACGGGTATTGATGACCCTTTCAAGGCGTTAAAGGCAGAGAGCATTGAGAATGCCTTAGAGCTTTATCCCTCTTTGAAGCAGATGCGAGAGGAAGCAAAAGACCCTCTGAAGACGGCTGTTCGGCTTGCCATTGCGGGAAATGTGATTGACTTTGGGGCCGACCCTGATTTTCAACTGGAAAAAGACGTCCAAGACGTCCTTCAAAAAGAACCGGCTATTAATCATTACCAGACGTTCAAGGAAAAGCTCGCGTCGGCCCGGAAGATCCTCTATCTTGGAGATAATGCCGGAGAAACCGTCTTTGACAAGCTCTTGATCGAAACCATGGGTAAGCCTGTCACGTTTGCGGCCAGGGAAAGGCCCGTCATTAATGACGCTACAGTGGAAGATTGCATAAGGAGTGGTTTGGACGAAGTCGCATCAATTGTCTCATCAGGATGTGACGCGCCCGGGACCGTGCTTGGGAGATGCTCGACAGAGTTTCTGGATTACTTTAAGAAGGCAGACCTGATTATTAGTAAAGGGCAAGGTAACTACGAAACGCTTTCCAACGAACAAAGCCCCATATTTTATCTCCTAAAGGCCAAGTGCCCCATCATTGCCAAGGACCTTGGAATAAAGGTGGGAAATACCGTGATAAAATACGCTCTCCAGCAACGTCTTGGAGGATATAAACCCAACATGCCATAACAAAAAAAGCCAGGTTGCCCTGGCCTGTTTTTTTCTGGCTCCCCAGCACGGACTCGAACCGCGGACTCGATGGTTAATCCCGCTTATCAGCGGGACTCTGCCAACCCCGCTGATAAGCGGGAGCTCTGTAGATATCGACCAATCCCTCGCTTCTTGATGGCTTTTTCTATCTTCATTGCTTCACTTCGGTTTGTGTGCTGCTGACTCCAAACAATTTCCCACGGACCGGGAAAGACTTTTGTAGTTCTGGAAAAGCGATATTGCGGATCATTGTGCTGATACAGACGACGAACCAAGTCGTCTGTATGCCCGCAATAGAAGCGCCCTGTGCTCTTACTTTGAAGGATATAAACCCAACATGCCATAACAAAAAAAGCCAGGTTGCCCTGGCCTGTCTTTTTCTGGCTCCCCAGCACGGACTCGAACCGCGGACCCGATGGTTAATCCCGCTTATCAGCGGGACTCTGCCAACCCCGCTGATAAGCGGAGTTTCTGTAGATATCGACCAATCCCTCGCTTCTTGATGGCTTTTTCTATCTTCATTGTCTGGCTCCCCAGCACGGACT
>JAUVJO010000204.1 GCA_030592345.1 Deltaproteobacteria bacterium | reverse complement strand
GATCCCTCTGGCAATGATGTGATGCAGCGCGCCGGGCGCGTCGATGCGGGACTGTCTTGGCATAGGCGGTCCTTAGCACGCACCGACTGTAATGTAAAGTTTAAATGTTGAGAACGTCCCTGATAGTTCCCTTTTTCAAAATGATTGCCGGGTGGACTTTTCAAATCAGGAGACTAATGGGGACGTTCTCAACATTTAAAGATATCAGTCATCAGCAACATAAAGCAAGGTCCCCTAATAGTTCCCTAATAGCAACCTAAAGTTTAAATGTTGAGAACGTCCCCAATAAATGCCTTGCTATTTTGTTATCCAAACTTTCTTTTTCTTCGACTACTCTGTCTTGGTATGCTTCCATAAAATCACCTCCTTTTCTATAAGTATTATAACCCGCGCCGCCACTGCCTTAAGCGAAAGCATCAGAGTGTCGGTGCGGCGTCGGGTTGATCCGGTGGTTATGCGATTCTTTCTTTTTCGGATCAGCCATCCGCCATTTCAAGTTGCAACGTATCGCCTCCCGTGACGTTTTCCGACCTGCTGAAGCACTTTGGCTAAGTTATTACGAAGGGGTTCTTCTGCATTTGATAGAAGAGGAAGCAATCGCTCGATCACAAAGGCTTCGGTTGCCGCGTTCTCAAGAAGATGCCCTTCAAAATCGCCAGGAATCTTCCTGCTCGAAAGATCAGCGAGAAGAAATGAGATAGCATCCTCGCTCAGCTGGTTGACTGAAAGATCGCTGCGAGCGAGAAGGATCGTTCTAGCAAGGACTTCTCGGTAAGGCGAATCCTGCTTGTTAAATTCATTGACGAACGCATCCCTTACTTCGGGCCTTAATCTATCAGCAAAAAGACATGATAGCATGAATGCGAAATACCGGCCTTCTTTAGTATTTGCGACCTCTTTAATCCAATCCAACCACCACTCAATAGATCCAACATCCAGAATCCCCATGCTGGCATTGGGTGCCGTATATATGGTTTCAAGTAGATTCCACGCTAACATCGTGTTGCGTAGACGCAGGAGACTTACAAACAGATTCTCATTACCAGTCCAGTTCAGCTCCATGTCGAAAAGGAGTTCAATTGGCTCCGCGGCAAGCTGTTCAGGTGAGAAATTGCAGAGGTCATTGAGCGCATCAAACACTGGCCCGTGGTCATCTGCGGCTATTGCATAAAGCAACGCCGCCCGAAGAATTCCGTTAGTATTCATGCAAGTGTCCCGGACCGAAGAAGCGAGGTCTGGGCGTGCCAGGCAGAGATCCCTTAAGCCATTGATTACCCAATCATTTTGCTCTTCATCAAGGATAAGCTGAATCAGGCGCATAACGTGCCCCTCTCCAAAGGATGACCAATTCAGATTTGCCGTCTCATCACTGAATATGGCGATGCTATGGATGCAGAAAGGTGCCTCATCAACACCAGCCAGCAAGAGGTCTGCAGATATGTTCAAAGCCTCGGCCGAATAATTAGCGTGACAGAGTAAACTGCAAAGCACCGACAGTTTCACCTCCTGTTCTGCAAGCAGCTTGCTTCGGTCGAAGAACGCATCACAGACAATATTGGGTGATAGATTGTCAAGCATCTTGCCGAGGGCAGAGGCGAAACCCTCGTAGTCCTCGATTTCCTTTGCCGATAGACGTTTTTGCACTTGGTCCGCCAGAGCGACCAACTGTGGAATATCGTTATCAGAGGTTGAAAAGCGAAGTGCTGCGCCTATCCGCCCACAGAAATTGTAATCGTCACAGTTTTCGACTATCAACTCAAGAAATTCAGCTCGAACTTCATCTCCGCGGAGAGAGAAGAGGAGTGATGCAGCTGCGCCTCCCTCCGAATCTCCTTGCTTAATTAAAGTTCTCAGTAGCGGTTCGTGGCGAAGTGAGACAGGGAATGACGGTCCCATAGCAAAATAAATCAGGGAATTCAAATCCCCACCAGTTTTCATTTTCTTCGGTATCTCAACAAGGAGCCTCGCCACAACATCGTCCCTTCCAAACTCCATGAACTTCACCGCAGACAGAGCAAGGATGAAGTCAATCTCTATTACGGCTTCAATGAACTTCGTCGCTTGTTCCCCCGACAGGAGACTAAGTGTGAGGAAGAGCGCTTGGTCCCAGCGCCTGAGCGCGAGCCTTTCCCGCAGTACATGAGGTGTGGCTGCGTAATTACGGGCAAGTTCCGTAGCGGCCAGATATTCAGTGATGGATTGGTGAAAGAACGCAACGCGCCCACCGGAAAAGGGTAGTAAAAAGTCCCTTCCCACAAGCCAATTCACAATGTCTGTGGCAATAGCACTATCCATTCCTGCTGCCGCCAGCTGGTCTTGAATCACCCTGATGGCCGTTGCAACAGGAATGGCTTCTACTCCCTGGTTAATCGCATCATGAGCGAGCGCGGCAAGAGGTCTCGTCACGTCAAAAGCGATACCAAATCGGGCTTGAAAGTCCGAGGTGAGACGCGCGAGAAAGACGTTGAAAATGTCCCGGGGTTGAGCTCCCTTCGGTAAAGCAAGTGAACCGCTGAGGATGAGTTGGAAAAAGAAGGGTTTTTGAAGAAGGGTTAAGATTTCTTGTTGGAACAGACCCGTGGTTATGAAGCCCCATTTCTCAAGCTGGGCTTCGACAAACGCATCATTAACCTCGTCGATACAAAACACCGGGATATCCATCTTACGCAATCCGTCGCTGGTTCGGGATGTGACGATGATGGATGCTTGAGAAGCGCGCTTCAAGAAGCGGCTAAAATCGGCCTCCCACTCCCCATTTTCGATGTATTCACGGGGCATCTCATTGAATGCGTCTAGGTAAACTTTTACCCGGAAGCGAGAGATCAGATCGGCTAGGTTCAGACCTGCAGGAAGCGTTTTTTCAAGCAGGCTCCACGTGTCGCCGTTATATAGCTTGAGATCTGCCATAATCGGCACAACGACACCATTGTGGTCAAAGGTCTCTTCGAGACAATGCTCATGTAACTGTTCGGCCAATCGCGCTACACTGTGCCGCACCGCGAAACTTTTTCCGGCACCGGGATGACCTGTGAGTATAAGCCTCTCTGGTCCGTTATCGAGAAGTGACTCAACTGGGCTTCCTTGATACCGACCAAATCGGTAGTTGGGAACAGTGCGCTGAACATGTGGCGTCTTTTCTGTGTAAACATGAAGCGGAAATAGCAAAGAAGGCTTTTCAACCCTGGACAGGCGCGCGGCGTGCCGAGCCAGAGCCAGCACTGTTCCGGGGAGGTCTGGCTCCATTGAATAAGGCGGGACTATAACGGCGGGAGTAAAAAGTCTACTATTCAGGCGATCAAGCAACTCTATCAACGCCTTATGATCACGGGAATTGTCCGGGCAAAGCAGGGTAGGATAGGTGATCAAGTGGATGCCATAGTTGCGCCGCCAATAGTCCGCCTCTGGCGCGGTGACATCCGCCATTATTGCATAATGATCTCGTATCCTTCCTTTGTATGTGTTCGCGAGGAGATCCCGAACGTAGAGGAAATCCGGATCACGAAAACCAAAGCCGACATAGACAAATGGTCGGCTAGCTAAAAGTATTCGCATCGTTTCCAGCGCGTTATGCCGTTCACCTCCGGGGGCCAAGGCACGATATTGCTCACGAGTGAGAATGATGCTTTCTGCATCTTCTACGTCGCCATGCGGTTTAAAAAGGAAATCTGTGGAGCGGGCACCTACGATTTCAGCAGTCTCAGTAAGTTGCCGGTTG
The DNA here is from genome assembly GCA_030592345.1 of Deltaproteobacteria bacterium. Classification (GTDB taxonomy): domain Bacteria; phylum Desulfobacterota; class Desulfobacteria; order Desulfobacterales. The sequence continues at coordinate 2,522 of JAUVJO010000204.1, read as the reverse complement.
GTCACCATACGATAGTAACGGTCAGGCTGCCATTGTTGAAAGCTCGCCTCAAGCAGGCGGTCATAGTTTGTGGTGACAAAGCACCGAGGGCCCAAGGTGACGAGTTTGTGATGAACTTCGTGTGGCTGGGCCTTGCCGAGACGGCACGTTTGCCGGATGAACTCGCCAATCTGCGGGCGAGTGAGTTTATCGAAACCGTAGCTTGCTGCTTGTAAGAGTTCACCGCGTTCTGCCTCCCTTTTGACCAGGATAGGATCGTGGCCTTTGGAGGCTAAGAACTCAGAAAGTTCCTCGATGAGTCTCGGCCACGATGGCAGGCCAGCCCAGGTAGATACTCCAGAGCCAACAAATAGAACTGTGTCAGGTTGCCTTAGTATTGATTGTAGCTGCTTTTCCATATGAGGTAATATTCCGTGGCAGTCTGAGAAACATAAGGGACGTTCTCAACATTTAAAGTTATTAATCATCACCAACATAAAGTAAGGTCCCCTAATAGTTCCCTAATACCAACTCAAAGTTTAAATGTTGAGAACGTCCCCAATAGCGCCGTCCCCAATAGCGCCCAGAAGCTCTTCGGTAATACGCCGTGGTAGTCCGTATTGCTCCACTGTCTGCATCAGCCATAGAGAAGAGAGTGCGTGGGCGTGAGCTTCCAACAGATCGTCGATGCGGTAGCGCCAAGCGCCAGAGGCAGGAACTCCTTCCGGAACTTGGGTGATGTAGATTTTTGGTGTACCGCATATCTCGTTGAGCGATTCCCCGATCACCCGCCACTCGCCGAGCTTTGGGCCGAAGGATTCCGGAAAGGGCGCGTAACCATAGACCGCCTTTCGCAGATCTTCCAGCAGATAGACGGCGCGCAAATGAACGCTCCACTTCGGCGTCTCTTCTATGCTTAGCACCTCGCCCGTTTCAATTAGTGGTAGGCGGCAGCTCTTCTTCCGCGGCTGGTAGAGGGTTAAGAAGCCGTTGACCATATAGGCCTGGGCGAAGGTGAGCGCTTGGTACAGGAATCCATACGTGGTGGTCGCGAACTGATAGAAATGCACCCACTCGTGAATCGCTGCCAGGTTTTTTCGCCAACTTTCGGGCGTGGGATGGAAAACCTTTGGGAACAAGTTTTCTAAATCAAAGGAAAGACTAGCTGTGTTGGTGCGGGGATCGTAAATACCTGCGGTGCCCGGTGCGCGGAGTAACGGAGATTCGATCATGGCAGTGATTCCTCTCTACATAATTTGGCCACACTTCGTTTGACAACGTAGGCTGCCAGCAGCGCAGCCAATGGGCCTCCAAATTGGGAAGCGAGCAAACCGGCTATGCCTACCGCTAAATCAAACTCAGGCTTCTTTAGCAGATCTCCTTGACCACATATTAGCTCACGTAGCTTTGGCCAAGCTGCTGCCACCTGCTCCCGGCCTATTTCGAGCCAAGCCTCCGGCGAATGGAGAGAGATGTCTTCCTGACCCGCTCGGGCAATCTCGAAGACTAGCTCAGTCTCATCCAGCTGCAGGTAGTAGCGGATGCGTTCCTGAATCTCAGCATCGTCCATGTTCCCTCCCTTCATCAATGTAGCCAGCCAGAAAGACTCTATTTTAGCCCGAACGTGCGAGATGGGATATCGTCTGGCCCGATTCGGGTAGAAAGCAGCCGTTTCTGAATAGCCTCGCGATGATGCCTAACCAACAAACCCCGCAGTTAGCGGTCTATTGCCGAGAAGCGCAGTCGGCTCCATTGCCCTTGTTCAAGTAAGCCGCTACGCGGCAGGTCTTATTACCTCGCTGTGCATATTGCGACGCAAGCCTGAGCACAGTCATCAAGCCGTCACTGTGGAGCGGTTTAACAGGAACGGTTGACCTTGATCTTGATACAACCCCGCTTACTGGCAGGGTCAACCTTTCCTGTTAAACCGCTTGATAACCCACAAAACACAGTCATTCCATCCGCTAAACCCTGCTAGACTTTCGGATTGCCTCCCATTTTCAACTCGCAATAGAGCCTTCATCTTTACCTGCTTTTTGCAATAAACACAAGCACCACTGTTTCGGATCAGCAATTTTCATTTTGAGATAATGTGCCAGCCGCAGACCCACACAGTCGCACACAGACAATCTGTTCGGCTGACCAAGCCGAACAAATTATGCAGTCGCTCCGCGAAAGATGTGTTGCTTCATGACTCTAACCTTGTAACAATGCAGCAAATATTGCCCGAAGGGCATGACATGAATCACCGGCCAGGCCTGCCCCGTTAAATGCGAAGCCTATTTAACTGGGCTCGGCCAGGGGTTCGTCCGCGTCAGTCCGTGTGGGTCTGTGGCTAAATTCCTTTTTCTAACAGCTTCGTGCCGCACCCAATAGACCAAAGACCGTCAAAAGACCATGTCAGACGCCGCAACATCTCCAAACGCGACACCTACCAACTAACCCCCTTGAAGCAATACCCTATATAATGACCTCTTAAACTGCAACGGGCTTCTTGAATCCCGCAGGGCGGGAAAACGACCTTTCAGGATCGTCTCAATCCT
>JAUVJO010000235.1 GCA_030592345.1 Deltaproteobacteria bacterium | reverse complement strand
GAACCGAAAACCAGGGTCAGCTTTATTGGGACCGTCTACCTTCCATGTGTAGGATATTTTCTCTTTACCGGTCATCCCCTCGACAAATACATGCCAGAAAAAAAACGTCCGATTAACGGCCGGATCAAGGTCAATGATCTGAAACGGATGACTGCTGTCCAGCTTTTCATAGAGGAACAGATGTACTGCGGTTGCATGTCTGGAAAAAACACAAAAGTTCGTGCCGTCCTTTCCAGCAGTGGCTCCGGCAGGATAGCGATGACCGGGTTTGATGGGATATGGTTTCAATGGATCAGGTAAGTTTTTTTTCATGCTTTTACCGTGACTTGTTCTTCTTGCAGTAAACGAATATTCATAATCTTACAGAGGTTTGGGAAATACGATCCCGCCTTCGGGGATGCGCTGCCACTTGAGTTCAACGGGAAAAGGCTCTGCCTGCCAGATCTTGCGGCAATAGTCGTTGATGGAGCGGTCCGATGAAAACTTGCCCATGCGAGCCGTGTTGAGAATCGACATCCTGGTCCACTGGTCCTGATCCCGGAAGGTCTCGCTGATCCGGTCCTGACAGTCAAGGTAGTCCTGGTAGTCGGCAAACAGCAGGTACTGGTCATCATAGAGCAGAGAGTCGACAAGCGGCCGAAACAGATCCCGGTCGCCGTGGGAGAAATGGCCGGAGTTGATCAGGTCGATGACCGCCCGCAGTTCATTGTTGCCATGGTAGTAGTCCATGGGGTTGTAGCCGGAGGCCTTCAGTTCCATAACCTCCTCCACATTGAGACCGAAGAGAAAGAAATTCTCCGCCCCCACCTCCTCACGGATCTCGACATTGGCGCCATCCATGGTGCCGATGGTCAGGGCCCCGTTCATGGAAAATTTCATATTGCCGGTGCCCGAGGCCTCCTTGCCGGCCAAGGAGATCTGCTCAGACAGGTCGGTCATGGGGTAGACCACCTGGCCGATCTTTACGTTGTAGTTGGGAACAAAAAAGACTTTGAGCCGGTCATCCACGTCCGGGTCGGTATTGATCACATCACCCACAGAGGTGATGAGCTTGATCATCCGCTTGGCCATGAAATAGCCCGGTGCGGCCTTGCCGCCAAAGACAAAAACCCGGGGAGTGAGATCAATGTTCGGATTGGCCTTGATCCGGTTATACAGGGTGATGATATGCAGCACGTTCAGGTGCTGCCGCTTGTACTCGTGAATGCGCTTCACCTGCACATCAAACATGGCCTTTGGATCAACCACTGTGCCGTTTTCCCTGTAGGCATAATCGGCAACATCCTTTTTGTTCGATTCTTTAACCTTGCGCCAGGCATCCCGGAAGGACGCATCATCCACCAATTTTTCAAGTTTTTTCAGCTCTTCAAGGTGGGTGACCCATCCCTCGCCTATGGCGTCGATCAGCAGCTTTGTCAGCCGCGGGTTGCTCAGTGCTATCCAGCGGCGCGGTGTTACACCGTTGGTTACATTGTGGATCTTGCCCGGATACATCTCATTGAAATCTTTCAGGGTGTACTTGCGCAGCAGGTCGGTATGCATGGCAGCAACCCCGTTAATGGCCTTGCTGCCGACACAGGCCAGGTTGGCCATGCGTACGTATCTGGGGCCTGATTCATCGATAATCGACATCCGGCTAAGCCGAGCATCGTCACCGGGATATTTCAGCCGCACCTTATCGAGAAAACGTTGATTGATTTCATAGATGATCTCCAGGTGCCTGGGCAGCAGGGTGCCAAAGAGATCCAGTTGCCATTTTTCCATGGCCTCTGGCAGCAGAGTATGGTTGGTATAGCACAGTGTTTTGCAGGTGATGTCCCAGGCCTGGTCCCAGTCGTAATAATGGACATCCACCAGCAGCCGCATCAGCTCCGGCACGGCAACGGCAGGGTGTGTGTCATTAAGCTGGCCCTGGAAATCGTCATAAAAGTTATCCAGGCTGTCATTCATGAACAGGTGGATACGGATCATGTCCTGCAGGGAACAGGAAACCAAAAAGTACTGCTGCTCCAGCCGCAACCGCTTGCCCTGGAACTGTTCATCATTGGGATACAGGACCTTGGTGATATTTTCGGCAGCCATCTTTTCCTCAACAGCGCCGAAATAGTCACCCACATTAAACTCCTCAAAATCAAAGGACTTTGGTGCCTGGGCACTCCAGAGGCGCAGCAGGTTGACATTGTTGACCTTGTACCCGGGCACCGGGGTATCATAGGGGATGCCGGAAATGACCCGGCCGGGAATCCAGCGCACCCGCCGGTTGCCCTTTTCACCATGGTATATTTCGGTATGGCCGCCAAAGCCGACCTCGCAGTCCATGTCCGGTTTTTTTATCTCCCAGGGATTGCCGGGGTGCAGCCATCTGTCACTCAGCTCCTTCTGCCAGCCATCTTCCAGCTCCTGGTCAAACATGCCGAACTCGTAGCGAAGGCCGTAGCCAATTGCCGGAATCTGCAGTGTGGCCAGGGAATCAAGGTAGCAGGCAGCCAGCCGCCCAAGCCCGCCGTTGCCCAGGCCCGGTTCCTCCTCGTGATTCAGGATTGCCTGAAGATCGAGACCGGTCTCTTCGGCTGCCTGGGCTACATCCTCATACATGCCGAGATTAATCAGATTGTTTCCCAGATGCGGGCCCATCAGGAATTCGGCGGACAGGTAGCAGACAGTCTTACCCCCCTTTACCAGCAGGGCCTCGGTGGAGTTGACAAAAAGATACTGCATCCGGTCACGCACCGTGTGGGCAACCGCCAGGTAGTAGTCGTTCAGGGTGGCGGTATGGGTGGTTTTGCCCTGTTTGTAAAAAAGGTTGTAGGCAAAGCCACGCTTGAGTTTGTTGATGTCCCCGTTTACATTGACTGTGCCCTTCTTGCTGGCCGATGTTTTTTCTACTGGACTCATAGCGTTCTCCATGGATAAAAACAGGAAGAAATTGGTGTCAGATCTTGTATAGTGACTAAAAGAGTGCTATACCTCGAAAGGTCACAAATTGCGCTTTTCTCGGTGAGCCATGAGCATCAAGAGCAAGGCGCGGAATAGCTGGCTATTGCAAGCCTGAGCAACAGGGCTATTGATGTTCATGGCCGGCGAAAAAGTGTCATTTGTGGCCTTTCGAGGTATATTCACAATTCAAGATGTGACACCGCCATATTATATTGGAGGCCGAAGTTTGGCGGTTCTCCTTGCCCGGAGGCTTGTTGCCATAACCTAAAGCGTACCCGGACTTTTTGAGAAGTTATAATTGTTCCTATTAAGGTCCCACCACTCCTGCCATTTTGTATAGTTTTGGCCAAATTCTTGTCCAGTTAATACCTTTAGAGAGTTCCCCGCTGCATCTGAAACATATATACAGATATCATCAGGTTGACTCAGAAAACCACATATGGGCAGAATTATGCCTTCATCTTGAACCCTCAAAGAAACATTCCCTCTCCTAGCAATTGCTAGCGAACGATCGTTTAAGAGTTCAATCAGCCATGGTATAGAAAAAACTGCCCGACTGCCCATCTCAGCAATTGAATTGATAGCTTCATATCGCTCGAAGGGGCTGGATGAATAAAATGTTTCTATTATCTTTTTTGCATCTGCAGGGCAATCGGTTGGAATATCTTGTTTCGGGATTTTAACCTGTGCATAAGCAAAAGATAATATTAACAAAAGCATAATACTAGCGATAGCACATAGAATAACGGAATTCTTAGATATCTTCAATTTTAACCCTCTCCTTTGTTTGTTGTATTAAAAATAACGTTTTAGTTATACCTCCCCGGGGCGACAAAAACCTGGAACGGTGTCAAGTATAGACTTTCAGATAAATCAGTGCGTCTTGACGGGACAGTTCTTTCGTCCCCATCCCTTACAGTAGATATCGAAATTAAAAAGTAATAACCTTATCAGCATCCATGGCAAGTTCGTATAGATCGTCCATCCAGCCAATAGGGCAAGTGCTTGATCCCTCCAGACCGTGGGATTTCATGCAAACACCTCAGACGTAAAAATCTCCTTCAAATTGATTGATTTCTCTCATGACATCGAATTCTTCGGACCCGCACTTTTCAAAAAGCACGCCTTTGCCGAGCATAAATACGCTTATTTCATCACCCTTTTTTACCCCCACATTGGCCAACCTCATGGCGTTGTAAATGCTTTCCCCGTCATCTATACTAATGACCATTAGAACTTTCATAACAAATCCCCCTTTTTGAAGCTCAAAGCTGAAGGCTGAAAGGTGAAAGCTCAAGACTCAAAGCTGAAGGCTCAAAGCTAAAGGCTGAAAGGTGAAAGCAAAAAAAACCTATTCTCTTATCTCCACCTTTCACCTTTGAGCTTTCAGCTTTCACCCTTTAACTTACCCCATCATGCTACAAGCATTCTAAATAGTCAATGATTTCATTTGGGAAGGTATGACATATCGGCTTGACATACCAAATGATTGCTGAAATATGAACCATGTCAGCCCGTCACGTGCCCGATTGACAAAGCCTGAATCGAATAAAGGAGGAAAAAGATGAAAAAACAGAGGTCACATACTTATATCCCCGAACTGATCGAACAATTGGAGCAGAGAAAACTGAGCCGTCGTGAATTCGTCCGATTCGCGGCGCTTCTGGGAATGTCCGTGGGTGTTGCCTCACAAATTGGCGGGCTTACACGGCCGGCCACTGCGTCTGCTATTCAACGCGGCGGCACACTGAAGGTCTCGGCTCCTGTCCAGAAAGTGACCCACCCGGCCCAGTTCTCCTGGGTTGCACCCTCGCAGCAACTGCGTCAGGTAGCTGAGTATCTCACCTACACGGACGCCGACAACATAACGCATCCTTATCTTTTGAAAAACTGGGAGCCGAGTGAAGACTTAAAGACATGGACCCTTAACCTGCGCCAGGGTATTCGATTCAATAACGGGGATAAATTTACGGCAGACGACGTGGTCTTTACCATAAACCAGTGGCTGAACAAGGATGTAAGATCCTCAATGCTGAGCGCGGTGGGGGGGTATCTGAACGCAACAGGCATTGAAAAGACATCGAGATATCAAGTAAAACTCCATCTCAAACGAGCTGAGATCGCGGTTGCCGAATACCTGTTCCAATACCCGGCCCTGATCTTGAATCACCGGACTTTTGACGGGGATTTCATCAAAAGGCCCCATGGCACGGGCCCTTACACGCTGGCGCTCTATCGAGAGGGGGAGCGGTGCGTGCTCGAACGGCGAGGAGATTACTGGCAGAAGGGCGACGACGGCAAGCTCCTGCCTTATATGGATGCCATGGAGTTCATTGACATGGGATCTGAAATGGCCCCTCAGATAGCCGCCATCCGCGCAGGTGAGATTGACATGATCGATCTGAGCGATGCAGGAGGAACGGATGTCTACCTGGCATTAAAAGATAACGTCAACATAAACCTTGTGCCTGCGGCCAGTTCCCAGGCCAGGGTTTTGCGCATGAGGGTCGATATAAAACCCTGGTCTGATAACCGGGTGCGAACGGCCTTAAAGCTGTGTCAGCACAGGGAGAAGATCCTGTGGCAGGCCTACTT
>JAUVJO010000287.1 GCA_030592345.1 Deltaproteobacteria bacterium | reverse complement strand
TCCGGGCAAGGTGAACCGCTGAACTTCGGCCTCCAATGCCTTAAGTAGCTGGCTGGTTAGGTATCAATTGAAATGGCTGGATGCCTACGTTCAGCGGTTCACCTTGCCCTACGTAGCAACATATTAGCGATTATCGGGAGATTACCCGGACTTTTTGAGAAGTTACCGAAAAGCTAGCAGAAAGAGAAAGTGAGGAGTTTGAACGGGTCATGAAGGAAGGATATTTGGCAAATTACAACTTTATCAAAGAAAGCAGCACAGAGTGGAATTTTACGTTAGGAGATGGGGTAGATGTTGCTTTGAAAAATAGCCTTGGCCGGACTTGATAATGTGCGAAATTGTTTTAAAAAACGATCAGCCATGCTATGAGCGTGTTAAACTAAAAATGGACATTAGAAAATGAAGGACTCTCAAACTGAATTAGCATTGCACTACTTTGACTACCTGGCCAAGTCCTTTCCGGTCATGTGCGCCAGTGATGAGTTCCATTTTCTCCCTCGAGCTGAAAGCGCCAGCAAGTATTATGATCAGGTCGAAAATCTCGATTCGGAAGTCATCCACGAATACCTCTTTACTTTGAGAGAATTTCAGAAGGAATTCGATCTTCTGGCTAGTCGTGAAAACGATCTTGAAAGGCGCATAGATCTTGAGCTGTTAAAGGCTAATGTGGCCGGGATTTTAATAGAATTAGACCTGAAGCAGTCGTGGCGTCATAACCCTTTGCTCTATTTGAAAATAGCTTTCATAGGACTGGATCACGCACTCACAAAACCTGCCTCAGAACAAAAAGAACAGATGGAAAGGGCATGTTCTCGCTTGCAGGCCATCCCCCTGCTATTCCAACAGGCCACTCACAATATCCACAGTGTCCCCAAGACATATCACCAGGCTGCTCTTGCCATGGTGAGTGACTCAAAAAGCTACCTAAGTGAACTAAACGAGAGATTGGCCAACGCTGATTGCCGGCATCTCACAGAAGGGCTGCAAAAGGCCGGGTCTGCTCTGGATGCATTTGGCAAGTACTTGTCCGGTCTTTCTCCTGTGCCGGACCAGCAATTTGTTGTTTCGGCCTTTGAGGCCACAGTAAAAGATCATTTCCTCTCGGTCCGAACCTTGCGTGAAGTCTTTGAAATCGCCGAGGAAGAATGGCGGAAGAATCTGGAGCAACTAGAGAAGCTTCAATCGAACATCGATTCGAGCAAATCCTGGGGGGATTTGTATCACGCCTACTGCCCTTCGGATATTGAAAAGATAGACACCATTGACCTGTATCAACTCGAAATAGAACGATTGGGATGCTTTTTCCGCGAACACGGTTTCCGGAGAGTCGATTTGAACTCCTCGCTGACCCTGTGTGAGACACCAACTTATCTGCGATCTGTCCGCGGTACGGCTTCTTTTAGCGCGGCATTCAGCCTGGATAAAAGGGAAAAAGATTTTTTCTATATGACAACTCGCCTGCCACAGGAAAGAGGCAGAGAAGCTGCGGTACTCCTGAACAGGCGATTTCATCGGGAATACAAATTCCTTGCTGCCCATGAGACTGTCCCGGGACACCATTTGTTGGATTCTGTTCGAAGGAGGCTCAAAAACCCGGTACGCCGTCAAATCGAGTCTGCCCTTTTTTATGAAGGATGGGCTTATTATGCTGAATCTCTCTTGACCGAGTACGATTATGTGACAGATCCAATGGAATATCTGGTCGATCATAAGCGAAGGCTGTGGAGGGCCGCGCGATGTCAGATCGACGTGGGGTTGGCCACTGGTATGCTTACCAGGCAAGATGGCATGAAATTGTTGACAACGGCAGGATTCTCCGCAGAGGAGGCCAATAACCAGATAGATCGTTTCCGGCTGAATCCTGGCTATCAGTTGTGCTACAGCTTAGGCCGTTACGAGATAATGAGACTGAGAGAGACCCATGGGGCTCAGATGGGTCGGGACCAGTTTCACAGGCAACTGTTGGAAGGAGGAGAGATCCCCTTTCATCTGGTTGAAAAACGATTTGGTAACCGTTCACGGGTTCAGGGCTCACCGAAATCTGAACCGTCCTACGAGCAAGGCTAATGAAACCTAAAGTGAGCGGTTCAAGGTTCAGGGTTCAAAGGTTGTAGTCTGCTGATATCCTTAACTTTATTCATGGCGCTTGAGGCATGATTCAGATTAGCCTCTTTCACCCATTGGGTGAAAACATAACATTTGCACCTATCAACGTGTTTTCCTTTTGCTGATCCCGCTTTGCTGCGGGATTAGGGCGTTTCAACCCTGAACCTTGAACGCTGAACCGCTCAACCCAGGTCTGAACCTGTGAACGCCTACAAGAAAAGGAGTAGAAAGTGAAAGATTTTGTTGGATACCACTCGGAATGGAATCTCGGCAGCCCCGGCGGATGGGACTATCAGCGCATCACCCAAATCATTGGCAAGGCTGTCTGGCTAAAACTCAATGAGATCCGACCAATTGCAGTAAACCTGGACTTTGACCATCCATTGTTGTTCCCGATAGATGGGTTTGTGGAAATGCTCCTTCAGGCACATCGGGCTCGCGGGGGCAGCAACCCCGGGCTCATTGCGGTCGTGGCTGAAGAAGAGACCTTGGAAAGTGTCACAGAAAACAGGAACCTGGCTGAACGTCTAAGCGCCATCGATGGCATTTCCGGGGCACTGATGGCCCCCCAGGAGCTGGAGCTGACAAACGGCCAGGTGTGTTGGAAAGGCCAGCCTGTTTCAGTAATATTCATGGATTTCAACACGGACGTGTTATTAGCCGAGCACCGCAAGCACAATTTGCCCCCGCTTATACAAGCGGTTCGAGAAAAGCGGGTCATCAACCCCCGGGGCACAGAACCTATAAATGTTAAAAGCATGTTTGAAGTTATCACCGGTCCACAAAGCAGTCGGTTTCATAAGGATGTCGTGGAGCGTACCCCATGGACACGCCAGTTCTATCTGCGGCAGACTGTTGGACCCAATGGCGAAGAGATTGACGATTTAATCGAGTGGACCCGCTCTCACTGGGACGACCTGGTGCTCAAGCCTGAGAGAGGTTATTCTGGTAAGGGTGTTAAAGTCGGGCAGGTCAACAAGGATGCCGATGAGGCCGTGAGTCTGGCCTTAAGCCAAGGTAATTATATTGTTCAGGAAAAGATCCCTCTTGACTTGTGGGCAGAAGATATTCCCACATTGAATCAAGAAAAAGATCACATTGCGCTGGAACGCTGCCAGACGGATTTCCGCTGCTTGATGGGGCCCAATAGCTTGTTCGGATTCTTGGGCCGCTTTGGCGGGGTGCCGACAAATGTAGGAAGTGGCGGCGGGGTTCAGCCTCTGGCCGTGCTCCGCTCGGACATGAGTGTGGCAGAAGCCGTGGAACGTATCAATGAGGCTGTTTTGTCTATGGAATACGGAGATGTCCTCCAAGTAGTTGAGATGCAGAAAAAGATGGCCATTGAGCACAAGTTCACGTATTTGCTCGGTCCGATCAAGATTGCCTTGAGGCCGAGGGTGATCACCACGGATCATCTCGAGTCCCTGAAAAGGTATTGTGTTGCCATATGGTCGGACTGCCTGACGCTGGAAAAGATGTGGCTAGCAGGCGAACTGGATGACATTGTCAACATCGAGGAAGAAGAGCTTGAAATCGCGCGAATGCAGCCATGGGGCGGCACCCCAGCAATCCTTGCCTCAGACGGGCTGTTTGGTTTTGGAAGCAATCCGAAGACGTCGTGAACATCCAAGTGAACCCTGACTGGTGGAAAAACATGTTCGACGAGGTCTATCTCCTCACGGACGCCCGCTCGGTGTGCGATGAAGAGATCACGCGGCGTGAGGTGGACCTTATCTGCCGTCTCCTCCACATCCGTCAAGGGCATAGGATTTTGGATCTTTGTGGCGGCCATGGGCGACACAGCCTGAAATTGTGCGCTCGAGGTTTTGTTGGATGCACAGTGCTGGACTATTCCCGGTATCTGATTGATTGCGCCAGGAAAACAGCAGCCAAGTGCAATTACCCCATGGACTGCATCCAGGGCGATGCGAGAAATACCGGACTCCCTGCCGAAAGCTTTGACCGCGTGCTCATCATGGGAAACTCTCTGGGTTACATCCCGGAACCGGCTGCTGACAAGCAAATCCTGGCCGAAGCAAGGCGCGTCCTGCGCCCTGGTGGCAGGCTCTTGATTGATGTCACCGACGGAGCGGCAATCAAGGATTCGTTCAATCCAACTGCATGGCACGAGATCAATGCAGATGTCGTGGTCTGCCGCCAGCGCATACTGGAAGGAAATGCAGTGCGTGCCCGCGAGATGGTACTCAGCAAAGAAAAGGGGTTGATCCGCGACTCCTCTTACTCGATCCGTCTTTACGAGTCCCAAACCCTTGCGGCAGAGTTGGAGGAGGCTCAATTCAGGCAGGTCACTGTCCATACCGACTTTTCTCCCCACCAGCGCACAGGCGACTACGGCTTTATGAACCGCCGCATGCTTGCCACAGGTCAAAAGCCGTGATGCTCAATGCAGGCC
>JAUVJO010000138.1 GCA_030592345.1 Deltaproteobacteria bacterium | reverse complement strand
ATGCCTATCCTGAACGAAAAACACATCAGCACAATCGCCAGGGAACTCTCCCTTGAACCTCGTCAGGTCCTGGCGACGGCGCAGCTCTTTGAAGAAGGCGCTACAGTGCCCTTCATTGCGCGCTACAGGAAGGAAGCCACGGGCTCTATAGACGAGGTAGCCATAACAACCATTCGCAATCGGCTCTCCCAGTTGGAGGAATTGGACAATCGCCGTCAAAGCATATTGAAGTCCCTGGAGGAAAGGGAGCTGATAACAGATGAATTAAAGGAAAAGATCCTATCTGCACAGACACTGACAACGCTAGAAGACATCTATCTGCCGTACCGGCCCAAACGGCGCACCCGGGGCACAATAGCGAAAGAGAAGGGACTTGAGTCTCTGGCCAAGATATTATTTGACCAAAAAGACAATACAGATCCCATTACTGAAGCAGCCGCCTTTGTGGACCCGGGCAAGGGGGTTGAATCAACAGACGATGCCCTTGCCGGCGCCAGAGACATCGTAGCCGAATGGATTAATGAAGATCAGGAAGCTCGTTCAGCGATGCGTGCCCTTTACGCCGAGAAAGGCGTCTTCCGAACGAAAGTGGTCCTTGGGCAGGAAACAGAGGGTGCCAAATATCAAGATTACTTTGATTGGCAAGAGCCCGTTGCAACGGCTCCATCTCACAGGATCCTGGCCATGCGCCGCGGAGAAAAAGAGGTTGTCCTGAGACTTGAGGTAAGCCCCCCTGAACATGAAGCTCTGGCTCTACTGGAGGCGATGTTTGTCAAAGGGGATTGTGCCTCTGCTCAGCAAGTCAAAACGGCAGCACACGACGCCTTCAAGCGACTTCTCTCAAATGCTATGACCACGGACATTCGTCTGGAGACAAAGGAGCGGGCCGATGCACAGGCTATTAAGGTCTTTGCTGACAATCTTCGAGAGCTGCTCCTGGCACCACCTCTTGGACAAAAAAATGTGCTGGCTATCGATCCCGGGATCCGAACGGGCTGTAAGGTCGTCTGCCTGGATCGTCAAGGCAACCTGCTCGGTACCGACACCATCTATACCTTTAGATCAGAAAAGAGCAAATCCACTGCTACGACAACGTTGGCGACACTGTGCAAGACCTGCGAAGTGGAGGCCATCGCTGTGGGCAACGGCACTGCCGGCAGGGAAACGGAATCCTTTGTTAGGGGCCTCCGAGGCCACACACTGCCCCATGATATCCCGGTTGTCATGGCCAACGAAAGCGGCGCATCTGTCTATTCCGCCTCTGAGGTGGCCAGGGAAGAGTTCCCCGACCTGGATGTGACCTTCCGCGGCGCTGTTTCCATTGGAAGGCGGCTCATGGATCCCCTGGCGGAACTGGTGAAGATAGACCCCAAGTCAATAGGCGTAGGACAATATCAGCACGACGTGAATCAACAGGCTCTAAAGAAAAGCCTGGATGATGTCGTCGAGAGTTGTGTGAATGCCGTTGGCGTAGAGGCCAATACAGCCAGCAAACAGCTCCTGACGTACGTTTCCGGTCTCGGTCCACAACTGGCAGGAAACATCATCGACTATCGAAACGACCACGGTCCCTTCTCCTCAAGAAAGGAACTCAAAAATGTGCCCCGTCTTGGCCCAAAGGCCTTTGAACAGGCCGCAGGATTTCTTCGTATCAGAAACGGCAAAAACCCTCTTGACGCCAGCGCAGTGCATCCCGAATCCTATGGTATTGTGGAGGCCATGGCCAAAGACCTGGGGTGTTCGGTGCAGGATTTGCTTGAAGACGAAACACGCCGGGGACAGATAAATCTTTCCAAATATGTGACCGACAAGGTGGGAATGCCCACGCTCAAGGATATCCTTGCCGAACTGGCCAGGCCGGGCCGTGATCCACGAAAAGAGTTTGAAGATTTCGCTTTTGCAAAAGGGATAGAAAAAATCGAAGATCTGCGTCCAGGCATGAGGCTTCCGGGAATAGTAACGAATGTCACTGCCTTTGGAGCGTTCGTGGACATTGGCGTTCACCATGACGGGTTGGTTCACATAAGTCAAATGGCAAATCACTTTGTCAGGGACCCGCACCGGGAGGTCAAGGTTCGACAACAGATCATGGCAACGGTCCTGGATGTTGATCTGGAAAGGGAGCGGATTTCTTTGTCTATGAGAGACGGCGCAGACAAACCCGATAAGGACGCTAAAAAATCATCAAAAACAGAGAAACGGAAAGGGACTGCCCAACGGCAGCAGAAAAAAAGGGGACTCTCCCCTACCAATCCCTTTGTAGAGGTTTTCAAGGATCACTGAAACCATCCGCAGCGGCATTCACACATCTTGAAGCAAATCACTATCATATCGCGTATCCTTGTTTTTATTTGGGGTTTATGGTTGTGTCAGGCTTCCATGGCATTGGTGTGCCAGGCATCTTCGCTTTTAGACAGTATTTCGTCACAAGATGCCCTCTTGGTCGCAGGCCCTGACGGGCATATTCATTACAAGAAAAACGAAACCAGGAAATACGCCCCCGCATCCACTCTAAAGCTGCTGACTGCACTTGCTGCCATTCATCACCTGGGAAAATCCTACAGATTTCGGACCGAGTTTTATCTTGACGAAAAGAACAACCTGAAAATAAAGGGCTATGGGGACCCGCTCCTTGTCTCGGAGGTGTGGCAAGAAATCGCCAAGGCACTGAACGCAAGGTTTAAAGGCTGCCAGGATCTGATCCACGATAACTCCCACTTTGTTCGCGATATCCGTATTCCGGGCGTAGGTCACTCCACCGATCCATACGACGCCCCTGTCGGGGCCATTTGCGCCAATTTCAACACGGTTTTTTTTAAGAAAGACAAGGCAGGAAATATTATTTCAGCAGAACCTCAAACCCCCATGACCCCTCTGGCCCTTAAAAACATACGATCCTTGGGACTAAAGGGAGGCAGATACACCTTGACCCACGACAGCACCGTGGCTGCCTGTTATGCCGGGGAACTCCTGGTCCGCTTCTTGCGTGAGATGGGCACGGATTTTGAGGGCGAGATTCGCACGGGTGTCGTAGACCCCGAAGACCGGCTTTTATATACCTATCTGTCTGTTTATACGCTGGAAGAGGGTTTACAAAAAATGCTGGAATTTTCCAATAATTTCATGGCCAACCAGATCCTCCTCGCGCTGGGGGCACATGTGCACGGAGCCCCGGCAACATTGAGCAAGGGGATCACGGTCGTTTCTTCCTATGCCAAAGGGGTGCTCGGCTTAAACGACATCCGGATTGTAGAAGGGTCTGGAATATCAAAAAAGAACCGGCTGTCACCGTTGGATATGCTCAGCGTCTTAAATGCGTTTGAGCCCTACCGGGGTCTCCTCACCCGGAAAGGAAATGTCATATACAAGAGCGGTACCTTAAAGGACCTCAGGAGGAGAGCCGGGTACATAGAGACTGGGGACGGCAGACCTTGTCACTTTGTCATCTTTCTCAACGGCCCGCATGCGGACATAGACGCTTTAACGGTGCATCTTGCAAAGAGCCTGGATAACTGATATTTATAGAAGTTTACAGCGTTCAGCGTTCAGCGTTCAGCGTTCAGCGTTCAGCGTCACCTGTTTTTCGTTAGCCTTGCTCGTAGGACGGTTCAGATTTTGGTGAACCCTGAACCATTGAACCCGTGAACGGTTACTGATATTCCAATTGGGGCGAGGCCCCAGTTCCTCTATTGTTCTTGACTTGAAATGGATGAGATTCTTAACATCGTAGATGTAACAAAATCGTTTGGTGGTTTGACAGCACTGACAAATGTGTCGTTTTCAGTAAAAAAGGCTCAAATCAAGTCGTTGATCGGCCCCAATGGTGCAGGAAAAACCACGCTCTACAATATTGTCACCGGCGTTTACCCAATTACCGATGGGACCATTTGGTTTTGTGGTGAGAGGATTAATGGGCTCAAGCCTCACGTTATTACCAGCAAGGGAATTGCTCGGACTTTTCAGAACGTGGAACTCTTCGAGAACATGACTGTGATCGAAAACGTCATGATGGGCCGCCACGTACGGACAGAATCAGGACTGTTCGGCGGGGCCTTCAGACTCCCGGCAGCACGCAAGGAAGAGCGTGCCATCCTGGACCGGTCCATGGAGATCCTTGACTTTGTTGGTCTCGAGAAACGAGCCCGTGAGGATTCTTCAGGGCTCCCTTTTGGGCTTCAGCGCTATTTGGAAATTGCCCGTGCCCTGGCCACCGAGCCCAAACTCCTGCTGTTGGATGAACCCGCTTCCGGTCTGGACCACACTGAAAGCCAGACCCTGTGTGAACTGATCCTCAAGATAAGGGATAGCGGAATCACCGTCCTGCTGGTAGAACACAATATGGATGTTGCTATGGAGATTTCTGATGAGATCGTGGTCTTAAACTACGGGGTGAAGCTCGCAGAAGGCACCCCGCGAAAAGTTCAGCATGACCCTGAGGTTATCTCGGCTTATTTGGGAGATGATGCTTATGCTTAGGATCACGAATCTTAATACCTGCTACGACAGGATTAAAGCTCTTGACAATGTCTCACTCCATGTCAGCGCCGGTGAAATCGTCTGCCTGATCGGTGCAAATGGTGCAGGCAAAACCACAATCTTGAACACGATCTCAGGGCTTATCCCCTGTGCGCTCGGCCAGATCAATTTTGAAGATCGCAAGATCAATGGGCTCCCCCCTGAGAGGGTTGTGGCCGCCGGTATTAGCCAGGTACCTGAAGGACGACAGATCTTTGGCCCCTTGACAGTTCTTGAAAACTTGCAATTAGGGGCCTATCTGCGCTTTAAGAAAAGAGAAAAAGATGCCATTGTAGAGGATCTGGAATGGATGTTTCGGCTCTTCCCCCGCCTGAAAGAGCGCATCAAGCAAATTGCAGGCACACTTTCCGGCGGTGAGCAGCAGATGCTCGCTATTGGTCGCGCCCTTATGGCGAGGCCCAAACTCCTGCTTTTGGACGAGCCTTCCATGGGCCTCGCTCCGTTGGTGGTCACAGATATCATGAATACAATATCGGCACTTCGTGACAGAGGTGTAACCATCCTGATAGTCGAACAGAACGCCCGTGCGTCTCTAAGGATCTCAGATCGGGGGTATGTCCTGGAAACCGGCAGGGTTGTCCTCGAGGGGAGCTCAGATGAACTCGTAAATGACAGCGATGTGAAACGGGCCTATCTTGGAAAGGATTACAAGACATTCTGGGAGGGGAGGGACCGGCCTTGAAACTCTGGGATGCAAAAAATGAGCAAGTGGCAAAAGGGGATCTGGAACAGGTTCAACTCGAACGGCTCCAAAGCACACTGAATCGAGCGTACAAAAATGTTGCGTTCTATAGAAAGCAGTTTGATTCATTGGGAATCCATCCGAGCGCGCTCGCTTCTGTGCAAGACATTACAAAGTTTCCTATTACAACCAGGCAAGATCTGGGTGACAACTACCCTTATGGTCTATTTGCCGTGCCCCTTCGGGACATTGTTCGGATTAGCTCTTCAGCAGGAACCACAGTCAAGCCGGTGGTGGTGGGCTACACCAAGGGGGACCTCAAAGTGCGGGACACCGTTACAGCCCGTTTTCTAACTGCAGGTGGCGTGGTTGATACTGACGTGGTGCAGATTTGCCTGAACCCAGGTTTGTTGAACTGGGGCCGGGCCTTAAAAGAAGGCGCGGAGAGTATCGGCGCTTTGGTCATGCCAATGTCGCTTATGAGCACGTCGAAACAGCTCATGGCCATGCAAGATTTTAAGACATCTGTGCTACTCACCACCCCTTCTTATGCCATGCACATGCTTGGGGTGATGGAAGCTATAAGCATAGATGCGAACAGCCTTGCCCTTAAAGCTATTCTCGTCGTGGGAGAACCATTGTCAGCGGATACCCGTGACAGGTTGGAATCAAGTTTCAATGTTGACGTTACTGCCGGATATGGGCCAAGTGATGTTATGGGGCCAGGGGTTGCATTTGAGTGTAATCAAAAGAAAGGTTTTCACATTAGCGAGGACCATTTTGTACTGGAGATCGTCGATCCGGACAGCGGAAATCCGAGTCCCCCTGGCAAGGCAGGAGAAGTCGTCTTGACCACCCTGACTGCCAGGGCCTTTCCCCTTATTAGATTCCGAACAGGAGACCTTGCTTTTTTCATGGACCAAACATGCCTCTGTGATCGAACCCTTGCGCTTGTGTCCGGAATCACGGGATACACGGGAGATGTCTTGACTATCCGGGGGGTGAAAGCACATCCTATCCAGATTGAGCGATTACTTAACGGGATTTTCGAGGCCATTTCTCCGCGCTTTTTGGTCCACCTGTACAAAGAAAATCACCTGGATATGGTTGAAATATGGCTTGAAATGACTGATACTATCTTCTCGGATGAAATGAAGATTCTTGATAATACGTTGAGGAAGTTACGGCAACAGATCTTTCAGATACTCGGTCTTCAGGTAATGATTAAACTCATAGAGGCATCAACATTCGACCATTACGCCCTGCCATCCTGCGGTGTTGTGGATGATAGATGAGAGCTTTGACAAGAGGAGGAATCATGCACTTTGTTTTTAGAACGCTCCTTGCATTCAGCATTGGCTTGCTTTTGATCTGCGGGTGTACTAGCCAAGAAGAGAGTAGTAATCTTGTCACCGGCAGTGCCCCGCAATTCGCGCTTAAGAACCTCGAAGGTAACACCTTGCGCCTGGAAGACCTCAGAGGCAAAGTGGTGCTTTTAAACTTTTTTGCCACATGGTGTGGGCCATGCAGGCAGGAGATACCGGATTTTGTCAGGCTTTATGGGAAATACAAGGATAAGGGGCTGGAAATTAT
This sequence comes from Deltaproteobacteria bacterium, assembly GCA_030592345.1. Lineage (GTDB taxonomy): Bacteria > Desulfobacterota > Desulfobacteria > Desulfobacterales. The sequence continues at coordinate 1,217 of JAUVJO010000138.1, read as the reverse complement.
CGGCATTTCCCTCGACATGGATGGAGCAGCCGTGCTTGGTCCTTTTGTGCAGCGCTACGGGATCACCTACCCCATTGTGCTGGGAACCAGGAAAGTAGTTGAAGATTACGGTGGGGTCAAGGGCATTCCTACCAGCTTTCTTATTGACCGCAAGGGTAGCATTACTCAACGTTTCATTGGGTCCCGTCCGGCCCACGTGTTCGAGGCATCTCTTCTGGAGGTTCTAAGTGAGCTAAAGTGAACTAAAGTTGTAAGGCTGATCAATTATTATTCCGGCGGTTATCCTTAATTTTAGGCACTTTAGGCACTTATAATTTTAGGCACTTTTTTTATTTCAATATCCCCAGACCAGGGACTTATGGATCCAGCCAACCTCGCCGTCTGCATGCTGGATCTTGAACCAGCCTTCCTTTTTCCCCAGACGCTTGAAACTTACACCCTTTTCTGCCTGGAAAAGTATTTTAGTGTCAGTCCCCGGCCCTTGCCGGACATTGACCAAAGGCATTTTGACAATCACAGTCGGGATTTTTTTCAGCAGCGAGCGATAAATCCACCCATCGTCACCTTCAAAATCCCGAATCTTGCACCACTCGCCGGATTTCTTGAGGACGTTCACAGGATAATATTGTCCCACAGACCACAGGACGTCGTGGTTCGTCCCCGGCCCCGAGCGGATATTAGCCTTGTCCACGCCAACAGCGAGCCGTTCTGCACTCGCTTGCCCGGCCCAGACCAAAAGAGCGATGATGATAAGCAGAGGAATTTTTCTCATATTAATGTTGAAACCCAAATCCAAAATCCTACAGCACAACCACTTCACAGATTCCACGGAGGAGATCACTGAACCGCTTGGCATCATCTACGGAGCCCACAATAGCACCATAGTGCATTGGAATGGCTACCTTTGGTTTGATAATACGGGCAGCTTCCACTGCCTCTTCTGCTGTCATCACATAGGTCCCTGACACTGGCAGCAGGGCAATATCGACCTGAAAAGACCCCATCTCCGTTATAAGGTCTGTATCACCGGCGTGGTAGACCCTGACACCGTCCACGGTTATTATAAACCCCAGCCAGCCGTTTTCTTTGGGATGAAAGCTCTTGTTCGTATTATAGGCAGGGACCGTTTCGATAGGAACCCCTGAAACCGTGAGTTTGTCCCCGGGTTCGACCACCCGCACGTCGCCAGAGAGCTTTCTTGCGCTACCGGCCTCAGT
>JAUVJO010000076.1 GCA_030592345.1 Deltaproteobacteria bacterium | reverse complement strand
TGGTGTCTCGCATATGTTTGATCGAGCTATTGGATAGAATCTGCCGTCTTCGGTATTGAACCCCAATTCAACAAAGTATGATTTCTCGGGGCTCCAAAGATGGACATACCAGTTTTTTGCCAGAAGATCGATACGCACATCAAAAGAGCTGTTGGCATTCGTCCCGTCAGAAATGATGTTCGTTATGTCATAGCACCTCAAAATAGCCTGTGATCGTCCATATTCGTCACCGAGCTGATGTTTCGCTTTCTCAAGTTCGGCAAAGAAAACGTCCCAATAGACATTGAGCAAGTATGGCTCAACAGGAAGCAAAACGATTTTGGTTTCACCGTATGAGTCAGGTAGCTCGCTGGGCTGCAACGTGAGTTTCCAATGGCTTTCAAGGGGCTGGGATTTCGATTCTTCGACCTTGTCGAGCTTTTCCGTCTGATGAGGAACAATGGTCTTCGCATCCGTTGTCGCCTTGACCGGAGCTTGTTCGCCACCTTTTCTCTGCCGCAGTTTGACCTCTTCTCGACCCATGCTTAGACCTTTCGCTGCTGATCACTGGGCACATCTACTGAGACTTCATAAAAAAATCCAGCATAAACTTCAACTATAGATTTTCAGATAAATAATTTCACAGCGTTATCGGTCGAAATCCTCGACGACATACTCCCATGTACGCCTTACTCGGATTCCTCCCCCTGGCCTTGCCAAAATCTTTTTCTAAAAATCTATACCAGGTGGTTCAATCTTCCGAAACGGGATCTCTTGAAGTGATTAGGACGATACCCTGTCCCGGCCGGAGATCGTATGAAAATGGTATCGGGATGTAGTCCATCGGGTATTCTGGGGAGACATCAACGAATGGGGCTCCTGCCTGCACGAATTCTTTCAGGCTGTTCGCGTGGAAATGTTGTTCGTTGTGAATGTCCTTGTTTAGAATAAGGAGGGACTCTTCTTGAGTAGTGATGGATGCTTTCCACATGAGTAGAACATTCGGGTTAGTATGGTGTATTATCTCTGTTAGAGCTTCCTCCTGAAAGACTGTGTGCTCCGCCTTAACCTTGTTGACCTTTGTAATGAAAGAAGTCAGATCAATCCCTGTTTCTTCCCAATCTTCCGGCCTGGTTTTCACCGCATCGAGGTTTTTGAGGAAACCAAATTCAAAGCCTGTGGGCATCATGACGCCTGCTGAAAACAGTGCAGCGAATAGATAGCGCTGCTTAAGTCCTTCTATGTTTCCATTGAGTTCATGGCAGAGTCTCAGCGTATCGTGGCTTTCGGGGAAGCTTACGGAAGGAGCAATGTCTCGCGTAAGAACATATTGCGCCATTAGCCAGTAGCTATAGAGATCCCACCACTTGGCGCTGTTAAATATATAATCAAAACCGGCGCTAGCGGTTTTCCTGGTCTGGTCCGGGGGACACCCGAGCGTTTCTGCAAAAAATAGCACATCGGGATACATTTTCTTTGTTTCACGGATGAGTCTCATCCACAGGCTTGCCGGAACCTGATAGGCCGCATCACAACGAAATCCCTTAAATCCCAATCCCGTTAAGAACTTAATAATATCGAGCAAAAAGCAAAACAGGCCCTCTTTATCCTTTGTATCCCTGTAATCGAACTTTGCCAAATCCTTCCAGACCACCTTTTTATTGTTTTCATAACAGAAAGGATGAGCAACATGCCCTTTGCTCTCCCATAGAAACCACTCAGGATGCAAACGAAGCAGATCCGAATCAACAGAACAGTGGTTGATCACCAGATCTACCATCATCTTGAGCCCCATTTTTTCTGCGACCTTAATCGTCTCTTGTGCCTGCTCTTGAGGATTTTTCTTGCTTTTTTGGTCAATTAAGAGAGGGTTGAAATCGTAGTAATCCGATATCGAGTAAAGACTGCCAGAAATGCCTGGACGCTGGATGGGATTAACAAAAACCCAGTTGAAGCCCATTTGAGATGCCCTGGCCAGGTGCTTTTCCCAGACACCAAACGGCCCGATCAAGGTCGGGAATAGATTATAAATAACCATCTTTTTCATTCGTTTCCTATAGATTGTGAGATGTCCGCCTGGGAATTTCTACAACCTTGTTTAGAATATAGCATTTTATTGAAGCTCGGATTTTTGCCTCGCACTAGAAATAATGGAATTGTGAAATGATGGAAAATTAGGCATCAAAACTAAAAAAAATCATACATAACATCTTTTTTCCCACTGTACCCAACATTCCGATTATGAGCGAAGCGAACTAACCGCATAAAACAACCCACCTTTCGGTGTGTGGTGTGTGGTGAATATACGTGACATGTAACCTGTGTGTCAAGCCATAAAGCTTCGGAACACATGGCGGTTCAAGGTTATCCATTTGAAAACCTGTAGAATTGAGTGCTTTCAACAGACACGATCCAAAAAAGACTTCCATTGGCGGCTATTAAACAGTAAGATTCTTTTGATTCTAAATGTAGAGATTAGGGCAAGAGAGTCTTTAGCTATGACAATTTCACTTACTAAAAGAAGGGTCTGTGGCGTTGAAGTTGGAGACGCTTTGCTAGCGGTTATTTCCGGCCTCCTTCTAACGGCTTCTTTTCCTAAATGCGATTATGCATACCTTGCCTGGGTTGCCCTTGTGCCCTGTTTCTATGCAATCAGAGGGAAGTCTTCCAGGGAAAGCTGTAAGCTAGGATTTATCACGGGCCTGATCCACTATGCCACACTCCTGTACTGGATTGTCGGGGTCATGGAGACCTATGGCCAACTGCCCATTATCGTTTGTCTAGGCACACTGCTATTGCTTGTTGTCTACCTCAGTCTATACCCTGCGGCCTTTACGTTGGTGATCAGCCAGTTTCGAACCCGTTGCCGAGCATACCTGTGGAGTGCCCCATTTTTGTGGGTAGGGCTGGAATATGTCAGGGCGTTCCTGCTGTCAGGCTTTCCCTGGGAAAATTTGGGGTACTCGCAATACAGGTGGTTGCACCTGATCCAGATTTCAGATATATTGGGGGTGTATGGGTTATCGGCACTTATTGTCGCCGTCAATGCCGTGCTCTTTGATCTGTTTGACGCAATAAGTCTTAAAAGGGCATTTTCGTGCAAGGCGATCCTGGTCGTGGGCTTTGCGGTCGCTACATTCTTTGTATATGGCACATGGCGCATAGCAAATGTTGACAAGGCAGCTCGCGCCGCATCCAAGCTAACCGTGGCCTTGGTGCAAGGCAACATTGACCAGTCCAAGAAGTGGGTTGCCTCTTTTCAAGGTGATACCGTTGAGCGGTACGGGAGGCTATCTCTTGAAGCTTTAACAAGCCGACCGGAGCTGATTGTTTGGCCGGAAACAGCCCTGCCGTTTTACTTCATGCACGATGAGGCTCTTACCAGGCGAGTCCTGGACTTGATTCGTGCCTGCAATGTCTATTTTGTTGTTGGGAGCCCCTCTTTTAGTGCATGTGGGCAAAAAATGTGCTATTATAATAGTGCGTACATGCTTGATCCTTCTGGCAACGTGTTGGGCAAATATGACAAGGTGCACCTGGTGCCGTACGGCGAATACGTTCCGCTGAAAAGGTTCTTTCCCTTCCTGGGGAAGCTGGTAGAAGCCGTGGGGGATTTTCGCCCCGGCAAGGAGGGTCAGGTCCTTTCCCTGAACGGTGAAAAGGTGGGCATTCTGATCTGTTTTGAGATTATTTTTCCAGAGCTTTCCCGGTTAATGGTCAAGAACGGCGCCCAGCTCCTGGTTAACATCACAAACGATGCCTGGTTCGGGACATCGAGTGCACCGTACCAGCACCTATCAATGGGGGTATTGCGGGCCGTTGAAAATCACCGAGCCGTGGCCAGGGCTGCCAACACAGGTATCAGTGCGTTTGTCGATCCTGTGGGCAGAATCCTTGACAAAACCCCATTGTTTGAAGAGGCTGTTCGAATACGGTCGCTGCCCGTAATGGATCAAGAGACTTTCTACACACACTACGGCGATCTTTTCGCTATTGGCTGCGTTCTGATCAGCATGGTTGCATGTATAAAATCCGTTTGGGGGCGACGATAGGTAACTTCTCAAAAAGTCCGGGTAATCTCCCGATAGTCGCTAATATGTTGCTTCGCAGGGCAAGGAGAACCGCTGAATCCCGCCTGTGGCGGGACCATTTCATATGATACCTAACCAGCCAGCTACTTAAGGCATTGGAGGTTGTAAATCCGCCGTATTTGTGGCGGGCCGAAGTTCATCCCGCCCAAGGCGGGACTTGCCCGGAGGCTTGTTGCCATAACCACAAGCGTACCCGGACTTTTTGAGAAGTTACGACGATAGACCCCAACTTGATGATACAGGAATCATTTTTTTCGGTATTCGTGGAAGGGTTGCGGTTGCGCGGCTCGTTGATGGGCTATTTCGTTTCAAGACGTTGTCCTTGCCACGTAAGACGAAACGAGCTGCGAAACCGACAGACTATAGACGTTAATTTGAAGGAGGTGCTGTTATGTCACTAGAATTAAAGGGTACAATAGGATCTGTTAAGAATAAGCTGGAACAGCTCAGGGGTTATCTTTGACATAGAAGGCAAAGAGAAGCGACTGAGTGAAATTGAGGCCATCATATCCAGAAACGGCTTTTGGGATACACCGGAGGAGACAACGGAGATCCTGAAAGAAAGAACAGCCATTTCCGATAGCGTTGATGCCTGGAAAAAGTTGAATAACGAACTTGAGGATGCTGCAATCCTCTTTGATCTGGCCATAGAAGAAGATGATAAGGAAGCAATTGAGGAGGTATCGGATACTGTCCGGGCGGTGGGAAATACCGTTGATGAGATGGCTTTTGCACGGACGCTAAGCGGCAAGGATGATAATAAGAATGCCATTCTTTCCATAAATGCGGGTGCAGGAGGGACAGACGCTCAAGATTGGGCTGAGATGCTTTTTCGCATGTATGTTCGATGGGTCGAGAGGAAAAAATACCAGACCAGTGTCGTGGACTTTCAGCCTGGGGAAGGGGCCGGCATCAAAAGCGTTACCTTGATTGCGAGCGGGCCGTATGCTTATGGCTACCTTAAAGGGGAGATCGGGATCCATCGGCTGGTACGCCTTTCGCCCTTTGATGCCAGCAATAAGCGACACACCTCTTTTGCCTCAGTCGCAGTCTATCCGGAAGTAAATGAAGAGGTTGTTATCGAGATAGACGAAAAGGATTTACGTGTCGAGACGTTTCGTGCCAGCGGAGCTGGGGGCCAACATGTGAACAAAACCAGTTCTGCTGTTCGCTTGATTTACCTGCCTAAGGGTATCGTAGTACAGTGTCAGCAGGAGTCTTCCCAGCACAGGAACAAGGCTATTGCCATGAAGGTCTTAAGATCGCGGCTGTACGAACACGAGGAAGAGAAAAAGGCAGCAGAAAGGCAAGCAGATTATCAGAAAAAAGAAGAGATCGCCTGGGGGAGTCAGATCCGATCTTATACACTGCATCCCTACCAGATGGTGAAAGATCATCGTATCGGTCTTGAGATAGGAAACATCAATGATGTCCTGGACGGGAACCTGGACCCGCTTATCGAGGGGATCCTCCTTGCGAAAGCATAGCTGCGCTGTGGGCGCATACGGAAGGTGGGGTTATGGCCAAGATCCTTGTGGTTGATGACGAAAAGAGCATTAGGGCCCTCTGTGCCGAAGAACTGGGTGCAGAAGGCTACGAAGTGATCACAGCCAGCGAAGGTAAAGAAGCTCTGGAACTGATTGCCACTGCGCAACCGTCTGTCGTTGTTCTGGATATCTGTATGGACGATTGCAACGGACTGGATTTGCTAAAGGAAATACGAAATGAATACTCCAGGTTGCCGATTATTATGAACACAGCGTACGATTCGTATAGAGAAGACGTTGAGTCAGTGCCGGCGACCCATTACGTGGTTAAATCATACGATCTCTCGGAGCTCAAAGCCAAGATTGCCAAGCTTGTAAAGAAGTAACCGCTCAATACCTTGTGGCTTGCCCCCTCACCCCTATCCGCCTGCGGTCGGGACAAGAAAGAGAGTTGCTAGTGAAAGCCATCTACAAGTACAATGTGCTCGCCAGACTCCCTGAGAGGTTGAAGCCTCTCGAGAAGCTGGCTAATAATGTATGGTTCACCTGGCACCAGGACATTGCCCACTTGTTCATGCGTATGGAAGGTGAACTCTGGGAGTCTTGCAAACATAATCCAGTGTTCTTACTCGGGGCTATTGGCCAAGAGCGCCTGAATCAGTTGGCAGCAGATGAAGGTTTTTTGGCCCAGATGGACCGTGCTCACGAGGACTTAGAGAGATACCTTTCTGTAGAGCCCTCCCCGGCAGGTGAAGGCCAAGATCAATCGGCTATTGCCTATTTTTCTGCAGAATTTGGTCTAGCCGAATGTTTGCCCATATATTCCGGAGGGTTAGGTGTGCTTGCGGGTGACCACTTAAAGTCTTGCAGCGACCTGAACTTACATGTGGTGGGCGTTGGGCTTTTTTACCACGAAGGCTATTTTCAGCAGTACCTGAATGTCGATGGTTGGCAGCAGGAGGCCTATCCTGAAAACGATGTTACGACCATGCCGGTCAAGCTCATGAGGGACGAAAAAGGCAGGCGGATCAAGGCAGAGGTGTCGATACGCGGCCAGACGGTTAAACTCCAGATATGGCGGGTCATGGTGGGGCGGGTCTCTTTGTACTTGCTGGACACCAATGTCGAGGAGAACCCGCCTGAACATCGCCGCATTACGTCCAGGCTGTACGGTGGGGACTTGGACATGCGTCTGCGGCAGGAGATCGTGCTGGGCATTGGCGGCGTTCGTGCGCTTCGCTCCCTGGGTATAAGACCTTCCGCATACCACATGAATGAAGGCCATTCCGCCTTTTCCGCCTTGGAACGAATTTGCATCCTGAAAAACGAGGAAGGTCTGTCTTTTGATGCAGCAAGAGAGTTCGTGATTGCGACCAATGCTTTTACCACCCACACGCCTGTGCCAGCAGGACACGATGTGTTTTCACCAGACCTTATGCACGCATATTTTGAAGATTACGTGCACTCTCTAGGAATTGCCTTTAAGGTTTTTTTGGGGTTTGGCCGTCTGGACCCCATGAACGAGCACGAACCGTTTTCCTTGTCAGTGCTGGCCTTTAGACTGTCAGCCCATGCCAATGGCGTTAGCCGGTTACACGCCAAGGTTTCTCGCAAGATGTGGAATGGAATCTGGCCCAAGAATCCAGTTGAAGACACGCCCATCTCGGCAATAACCAATGGTATCCACATCCCATCGTGGATCTCCAAAGACATGGCAGATCTCTTTGATCGGTATCTAGGACCAAGCTGGTGTGAAGACCCGGACAGCCACAGGGTATGGAAACGGGCAGAGCAGATCCCGGACTCGGAACTGTGGCGTACGCATGAAAGGCGACGAGAACGCCTGATCGGCTTTGCAAGACAAAGATTACAGACCCGACTCAAGAGTTCCGGCGTATCAGTTCGAGAGCTTGAAGCTGCCGCCCAAGTGCTAAACCCTGAGATACTGACCATTGGATTTGCCCGGCGATTTGCAGAGTACAAGCGGGGCGATCTCATCCTGAAAGATGAGGCCCGGTTCATTGAACTATTGACACACCCGGAACGTCCCATACAGATCATCATGGCGGGCAAGGCCCATCCCCAAGACGCTCCCGGCAAAGAGCTCATCAGGCGGATCATTCACTTTGCCAACCGAGAAGAGGTTCGCCATCGATTCGTGTTTTTGGAGAATTATAACATCATGGTGGCAAGCATGATGGTTCAAGGCTGCGACCTATGGCTCAACACCCCGCGCAGGCCGCTCGAAGCGTGCGGTACCAGCGGCATGAAGGCCGTTGCCAATGGGGTTTTGAACCTGAGCACCCTGGATGGATGGTGGGAGGAAGGCTATGACCAGAGTTACGGATGGGCCATTGGCCGGGGCGAGACCTATGATGATCTTCACTTGCAGGATGAGGTGGAAAGCCGCGATATTTATAATCTCCTGGAGCGCGAAGTAGCACCCCTGTTCTATGATCGCGGTCTGGATAATCTGCCCGTGGGTTGGGTGAAAAAAATGAAAGCGGCCATGTGTCACCTTTGCCCTGTTTTTAACAGTAACCGGATGGTTCAAGACTATAACCATCAATTTTACGTCGGTGCTTCAAAACGGTATCGTGATCTTTCAAGAGAGCAGATGAAGGGCACAAAGGATCTGGCCCTCTGGCGACAGAAAATCATGACCAACTGGGATCAAATTCGGATCAATCGCGTCCATGTGTACGATGGTCAGCCGGTACCGGTCAAAGGTCGCATTAGTGTAGGAACTGATGTTTTTCTCCATCAGCTTAAGCCGGAAGACGTAGATGTGGAGGTCTATTTCGGGCCGTTGAGCTTTGAGGATGAATTCACGGAGAGAAAGACCCTGCAAATGAAGGCAGCAGATTCTGACAGCAACGGCAACCATCGTTTTGAGGCTGAGATCCCATGCTCTCAGACAGGCAAGTACGGGTTTACGATCAGGATTATGCCGAGCCGTGAGAAGATGGAAACCCCTTACACCACAGGTCTGGTGATTTGGGCAAACGACGAGGCTATAGTGGGCTCCCAGTAAACATAAATTTTTGCGGGTCGCATCAACGGCATAGGCACACTGTTTGAGTTGAGGCAAAACGACCTCAAAACGCAATTCCGCAATCCGCAATTCGGATTCCCATATGCTCCTGTCTTTCCATCCCCGTGTGAAGGGGGATATCAATCTTCGGCTTCCCTTTAAGGGTTTTTTTTCTGAAAAACAAATACAAGCGATTGCTTCAGCACGGGCCATAGTTTTCACCCAGACTGTAAAACCCCACCAGTATGAATTCTGCCATGCTCGTTGTAGGCACCTCTTTCCGGACTATACCCATCGATTCGGCTGTGAGGGAAAGTATGCAAACATTCAGCTCTTTAGAAGATTCAATGCCTCCCACCCTGAAACCCGTTGCTATGATTCCGTGGGGGACTTTAAGGTTCGCCATTTCAAGAGCGAGGAACCGCTAATGCCGTTCCCATTCATCCTAAAGGGGGATGAAGGCGGAAGCGGCTGGGCGGTCTTTTTGGTCAGAAATCACCATGAGCTGATCGAACGGCTTGAAATATTGGGTAATGCCCGCATTCACACGACCAGTCGTTTCATTGCTCAGACCTTTGTCCCTCATGAGGGAAGGGACCTTCGTGTGGTAGTCATTGGAAGGATCATGAAGGCCTACTGGAGGTGCCAGCACAACCCTTCTGAGTTTCGCAACAATGTCGGCAGGGGAGCGACTATCAACTACGACCTTGACCCGGAATTAACAGAAAAAGGGATAAGCCGCGTGCGGGAGTTTTGCTCAAAGACAGGCATCAACCTGGCTGCCTTTGATCTCCTGTTTGACCGGAGCAACCCGGAGCCAGAACCGCTCTGTTCGGAAATCAACTTCTTTTTTGGTCGCAAGGGTCTTGGAGGATCTCACCGTTTCCGTGAACTCCTGAACCAAGCGGTTCAAGATTGGGTAAGCGGGTTATAGATTTTCAGATAATGATTTTTCATCTCGCCTGATCCCGAAACATAAGCATTTTAAAAAACACTTGCGAAATGCCGGATGATCATGCAAGATCGGAAGGAATGATGGTTTTGGAGGGGGTGTCATGGAGATAAAGGAGACGGTACAGAAGGTACTCCAAGAGCTGGTTTTGCCTGACCTTGGGAGAATCAGAGAAGAGAACGGCAAGATTCTGGCCGTGCTTGACTTGACCAACAAGCGGCTTGACGATGTGAACGCCCACTTGGCCGACCAAAGCAGGCGAATCGACGAGACCAACAAGCGGATCGATGATGTTCGGTCGGAGCTAACCCAGAGGATTGACGAGACCAACAAGAAAATCGATGAAACCAACAAGAAAATCGATGATGTTCGGTCGGAGCTAACCCAGAGGATTGACGAGACCAACAAGAAAATCGATGATGTTCGGTCGGAGCTAATCCGAAGGAGTGACGAGACCAACAAGCGGATCGATGATGTTCGGTCGGAGCTAACCCAGAGGATTGATGAAACCAACAAGAAAATCGATGAAACCAACAAGAAAATCGATGATGTTCAAATGGACTTGATCAATCGTCTTGATGGAAACAATGCCAGGATAGACCGTTTTTTTGAGACTAGCCGGGCCACCGAACATGAACTTCGAAGGATTGACGATCGCGTGGCGTCGCTGGAACACGAAGTAGAGGATATCAGGCAACAAATGGCAGCTTGAGGGGTTGTGCCTTTCCCTTCGTGGTACTGCTTTATAGGCTTTAAGATAAAGATTTTGGATGCGTTATCGGTCGTCAACGTACGACGAGTACGCCTTTCTCCCTCTAGCCTTCCCAAAATCTTTATCTTAAAGCCTATAGAAGGGAGGTTATACCTCGGAAGGTCATAAATGGCGCTTTTCTCGGTGAGTCATGAGCATCAAGAGCAAGGCGCGAAGGCGCGGAATATAGACTTTCTCATATTAAATTTCACAAGGCCAGAGGGAGGAGGCTGTATTGTAATACGCCGACGACCGATAACGCTGTGAAATTTAATATG
>JAUVJO010000158.1 GCA_030592345.1 Deltaproteobacteria bacterium | reverse complement strand
GGGGGGAGACAACAACTTGTCCACATCCTTCTGGAAGAAAGAAAGTGAGCTAAAGTGCCTAAAGTGAGTCCCGCCTTTAGCGGGGTTAAGCAGTGCGCCTCTGGCTTAACATATTAAAAATAGGCACTTAATGTACTCCACAAATGCGGCGCAAGTCGTTTCAAGAGCATGCATCCCCCAAGTTCTGGATACGCCCGTATTAGACCTTTACACAATCTTTAGTTTATCGTATTGTTATTAACGACATGTTAATAACGTATTTGCAAGGAGCGGGGAAATGGAACATATTAAGAATCCGTTCATTTACGGCACCAGGGTCTCGGGAGATGCCTTCTGCAATCGGGAAGAAGAGGTTGAAGAGCTTTTGGGAGATATCAGGGCTCGACAGCACGTAATTCTTTTTTCTCAGCGCCGTTTTGGCAAGACCTCACTGGTGTGGAAGGTGCTTGAAGAAGCCAGGAAGGAAGGTATCATCCCCGTACATGTTGACCTGTATCCTATTTCAACGCTGGGTGAATTCATCGAAGAATATGCCAAAGCAATTGCACGAACTCTCAGTACATATGAGAAAGCTACAAGACTGATGAAGGGCCTCTTTTCTCGTTTGTACCTGAGTAAGGGAGTTGACCCAGCCGGAAACCCTCAGTGGAGTGTGGGATTCGACAGGAACCGTGAAATTGAAACCTTCGATGAGGCGGTATCCTCTGTGGAGAATTACCTTAAGAGAAAAGGGAAATTTGGGGTTGTGGTTTTTGATGAATTTCAGCAAATCACTGAAACGAATGGCGAAAAGATCGAACGTCGCTTGCGAACTGCCATACAGACCCATGAACACGTCTGTTACCTCTTTGTTGGCAGCAAAAAGCACATGATTCACGATCTCTTTTCCAATCCCAACCGCCCTTTCTATCGAATCGGGAAAATCTTTCCCTTGGGAAAAATCGCTGCTGCTGATCTCCGAGGCTTTATTGAAAAGAGATTCAATGAGGCGAAGGTTGATATTGATGTAAACGCCATAGAGGTCATAGTGGAAACAACCGAGTGCCATCCCTTTTATACTCAGTATCTTTGTCATGTTCTTTATGACATCATGGAAAGTCGGCACATTAGGGCGGATGACGTTCCTAAGGCCATAGTTTTTCTGCTTTACCGCGAGTCCACCGCTTACATGAATACTTGGGACCTCCTTACGAACCGTCAAAGACAGGCACTGGTAGCCCTTTCGGAAACCGTACCGGGAGAAAGCCCCTTTCGAATAGAAATGCTCAGGAGATTCAACATGTCTCAACCAGCCGTTATGATCAGGGCCTTGAAGAGTTTGGCGGACAAAGACATTGTGGACAAAGAGGATGGCCGATATGGGATTATTGACCTGTTTTTCAAAAGGTGGATCAGGACCTTTATCTCTCATTCACAGCCATTCTAGACGCTTCGTGCCTCAAGATCGCCAACAAATTGGGGCCTGTGAGGAAGGCAGCCCCTAAAAGGAGAAGGAAATGGGAATGTTTGATACTATTATCGCGGAGCTTGAGTGCCCTGACTGCAAACAGATTAATGAGAGAGAAATCCAGACCAAGCGCGGCGAATGTGTGATGGAAACTTACTACGTGGGTGACACCATAGAGCCATTCTATTTCGGTGATTACTGGTTTGACGAGGAATGGTACTGTCGGGATTGTTACAGAATGGCCAGGGAAAAGGACGAAAAGGCGAAAATTGTTTGGCACAAATCGTATATCCACTGTCTCAATGGTTTGATTATCGAGATATGTGCTGAAAGAAAAGAAGACCTGAAGGTTCCGGACTGGGATTTCATCCACAAAATATCAAGGGAAAGACACAACCACCGAAATCTTTTGGTGAAAATAGACAATATGATCAAGGGATTTAGAAGGAGAAAGGAAAGAGAAGAACCCCTTCCATTTGATTTTGGCCCTAAGACTCTTGATGAACTCTTTGACGAGATCGGACAGGACATTGAAAGGGTTTTGAAAGGTGAGCCCCCTGGCTGGTTTTAAATTACAGAACCATTCCCTATGAAGAGGGAACCGCGAGGAAAAGTAGAAGACGGAGGTCAGAGGACGGAGGTCAGAGGATAGTGTTGCAGAACCATTTCGTATGAAGAGGGAACCTAAGGGCAGTGAGCAGCGAAAGGTCTATTGCCTACCAAAAAGGCAGCGAAGCAAACCAACCAATGACAGTGGAGTTGAGAGCTGGCCTTGGTAAGGTTTAAGACATTATCCTGGGCCCGAGAAGACACCCGGTACTGGTAGCTCAGCGTTTGGAGAAGGGGACAAGAAAGATGTGAGACGTTTTGAAATAGAACGTGGCCAGGTAGGAGAAGCGATGACTGGTGAAAGCCCTTTTTTAGCCAAAGATGTTCTGAGCGAATCGAGACCACAGCACTACAAAACAAAGTTTACCGGCTCCGGAGGGGAATACCTCAGGATCTGGATAGTCAACATGTTCCTGACGATTTTGACGCTGGGGATCTATGCTGCGTGGGCAAAGGTACGAACTCGCCAGTACTTCTACGCACACACTAAGCTCGCAGGCCAATCTTTTGAATACATGGCAAACCCGTTTGCCCTCCTCAGGGGGAACCTGATAATCGGCGGAGGACTCTTCCTATACTTCTTTGCCGAAATCTACAACCCCGTTTACAGTGGACTGGTGGTTGCTGCTTTTTACTTCATACTTCCGTTTTTAATTTACAAGTCGCTTCGTTTTTTTGCTCACAACTCTGCCTTCAGGAACATTCGGTTTCATTTTCTCGGGTCCCTCAGAGAAAGCTACAAGACGTACTTTCTTTTGCCCCTTCTTATCCCTCTGACATTGGGGCTAATCGTACCATACTGGGTCTTTTGCCGGAAAAAGTATTTCTTTGATAACTTCAGTTTTGGAACCACGACCAACTCTTTTCAAGGTCGTCCGAGGTCGTTTTACAAGGTTTACGCTCTTGGTAGTCTTATGTTTTTTCTTGCCGCGGTTCTGGCCGGATTGGGACTTTACATAACCTTCCCATTAATCAAAAGCGCCTCAACATCGGACCCGGGAACTGTCAGCAGAGCTGCTACCTTCATGATTCCACTCTTTATGTACCTTATTTTTCTTGTTTTCTTTGCGTTCGCTCAACAATACATCTATGCCAGGCTGACTAACTACTGCTGGGGCCAAACCAGCCTCGGGAACGTGCGTTTCCAAAGCACCTTACAGGTTCGGCGGTTGCTGTGGATCAAGCTCACAAACATTCTGGCCATTCTCCTCTCCCTGGGTCTTCTCATTCCCTGGGCAAAGGTCCGGCGTGTCCGCTACATCTTTGATAACCTCACTGTGATCACCGCCGAAACTCTGGATGACTTTACCGCGAAGGTCGAACCTGAGGTGAGCGCCTTTGGCGAGGCGGCTACGGATTTTTTCGACATCGAAATCGGCCTATGACCGAGTTTAAGGGCACATACTTCAATGGCAAAACCTCACAGGCTTATGACGTGAGGGTTTTCTTTGACGGGAAGTTTATCCGCATACGGGGCGACGGTGGCCATCCAACACTGGATGTGCCTCTTGAAGATTGTGTGATCACACCACCTCTGGGGAAGAGCCGCAGATGGTTCAGACTGCCTGACGGGGCACGTTGCGAAACTGACGACCTGGAAGCGATCCAAGCCTTGGAGCATAGCAAAGGTGGAAATCGCGCAATGCGGTTTATTCACTTCCTGGAAAGCCGCTGGCTGATAGTAGCGAGCTGTCTAAGCGCCCTCGTCCTTTGTGTCTGGGCTTTTACGAGTTACGGGATCCCCTTCCTGGCAGAGCATGCGGCCAATTCGATACCCTCGGAACTGACGGAAACGGTCAGCCGAAGAACCCTGGAGGTACTCGATGGCAGGTTTCTGTCGCCATCAGAACTCGGTCCTGAAAGGGTTTCCGAAATCAAGGAGCTATTTCGAAAACTCGACAACGAAATCGACTCGGATTTTGAGTATCGCCTTGAATTTCGAAAAAGTCCGCAGATCGGAGCAAACGCCTTTGCTTTGCCGTCAGGGTTGATTCTGATGACGGACGAATTGGCTGAACTCGCCAACAACGACAAGGAGCTGGTGGGGATTTTCGTCCACGAGAGGGCTCACGTGGAAAAGCGCCACGGCTTGCGGAGCATGTTCCAAAACGCGGGCGTATTTTTGCTAATTTCTGCCCTCGTCGGCGACGTAGCCTCGATTACATCCATGGCCGCGGCCTTGCCCACGATTCTGGTCGAATCCGGCTACTCGCGAAAGTTCGAAAGTGAAGCCGACGAGGCAGCGGGCCTCTATTTCATACGGAAAGGTTGGAGCACTAGACCGTACCAGAACATCCTGCTGCGCCTTTCCGAAGGCAGCGTGGAGCACCCGATGGCGTCAGTCTTATCCTCTCACCCCGAGACCAATGAGCGTGTGAAGTATTTACAGGCCCTTGAAGAATCTGCCGCGGCAAAAGGGGAAGGCCAGGCCAGGAATAGGGGAAAGGCGTTTTAGGACAGAACGAACCGTTACCCAAATGACGAATAACTAGTGCCTGAACGGAAAGTCATGTTCAGGCAAAATCCGAATATCGAATAACGAAATGACCTAAACTAACACATTGGAAATGCGATGTTTTTGTCATTGGGACATTCGTTTTTTGGTTATTGTTTGCGGCTGACGCCTTGAGAACATCACGTATTTCGTGCTTCGTATTTCGTATTTTTGACCGAAAAAACGAGGTTTTCGGTCAAGCACTAACTAATAAGCGAATGATAAGGTCTATATTAAGAAAAAAAACTCTGCATTATCTTGCTGAATTCTCCTCCACGCCACGCAGTGGAAGGTTTTGTTTGTTCAGATACTAGAATGTCTTGCCTCAAAAAAGGCAAAAAATCAGAAACCCTCGGGATAATGACTCTTACCACCGGAAAATTCAATGCCGAATGGGTGTAGTCTAATATAATACAATCCGTATTGAAAAGCTTACATATCCTTTTGATTTCTTCAATTTCGCCGAGAACATCTTTGATTTTGATGTTTTTATATGTTGTAGTTTCTCCTTGCTCAAGAAATGAGATATCTTTTAGACAAACACTGCATTTCATTAACATGTAGAAATCATTAACGTGAGATCTGTGGACAACCGGTCTATCCAACTGTGGACGGGGAGCCAATAGGGTTTCCCGGCCTTGCATGCTTTCCGTAAAGCACCTTGTCAGACCTTCGTACGGATTGAAAGATACACCCGGTATCAATATTCTATGTTCCAGGCGATCAGGACGCAAATTGTTGTTGATAAACAAAACGCCAACACCGGGCAAAAGTCCATCAAAAGAAAGATCCTTGATAATTACATCGACATTTTTTGCGTGATAAAATTTAATCATTTTCTTTATGACTGTATTGTCCACAGAATCCGAATCGATTGAGGGGACTATTTTTTCATGCCTGATTATTTGAATCTGTACATAACGTTCAAATATTTCACATGAGGCCTGAATCATCGCTTCTTCGATCGTATTTCCTGCCGCCATCCCGTTAGACCCGTGAATATATGCAATGAGATTGACCGGAATTTTTACTGTCTCTTGGCGGACTATTGAAAAACCGTCAACCCAATGTCTGGCCATTCTGCTGTTCTTGATATCCTCAATATCCTTAGCTGTCAGATGGGTTTCGTTTGCAAGCAGGTCTTCTATTTTCAGGGGATTTTCCAAATCATCCTGAAGGGCATGTACATACCCCCTCATCCATTCATAATTCAGAAACCTGTTGGTCTCCTCATTGTAAAGGGCAGGAGCGTTAAACCTGACCTGTTCTTCAAAAACCGGATAGAACAGCCCGGCGCTGAGGCGTTCAGCCAGTTCTGCGTATGCACTGGCCTCGGCAAGCTCCGGGGTAATCCCTTTTCCAACACAGACTATCCTTATTGAGTCTATCCACACACGCCCCCAATGGATGTTGTCCGACACTCTAACGGGGACATATCCAACATCGATGTCCAATTTTCGTAACCCGTCCTTTATTCTCTTAATAGTATTGGACGGAACATCACACTTGCCATACTCATTTCTGATACAATTTTGAAATTCCATTCAAATTGCTACTCCTTATTTAGAATGATAGAGGAATGCCTTTGACGATCACAATTTGAGAATCATAAAAGAACGGGCTTCGTTTGTCGGTTGCGCCGCTCGTTACGGCTTTCGTCAGTCCGATTACGTCGTTTCTTTAAGCCATTTGACGTAAATCGATTTTGCTGGCGGAGTGTAGGAAGAAGTGGCCTTGTGTGTCAAGGTCGAAGGGGCGACAATATGTTCCGCGACTTACACCGAACGTAATCACGGAGATGGCAATACCTAAAGTGAGCGGTTCAAGGTTCAGGGTTCAGGGTTCAAGGTTCAAAGGTTATAGTCTGCTGATATCCTTAACTTTATTCATGGCGCTTAAGGCATGATTCAGATTAGCCTCTTTCACCCATTGGGTGAAACATAACATTTGCACCTATCAATGTGTTTTCCTTTTGCTGATCCCGCTTTGCGGCGGGATTAGGGCGTTTCAACTCGGAACCTTGAACGCTGAACCGCTCAACCCAGGTAATAGCATGTCCCCAACATCAATGTTCTTGCAAAAAGGCACGAAACCAGGAGAGTCACTTGACAGGGAATCGTTGTCGTAATATAAGGACGCATTCTCAGGCGGCAGATTCAGTGCCTGAACGACATAATATGAGGGATGAAAGGGGGGGTGTGCGTTTTAGGCAGATTAAGGATATCTTGATAGAAAGAACAGGGTTTGTTGCCGTAACGCTAATCAGTACTTCATTATATCTTATAGGGAGGTGTTTAGATGGCGGACTATTACATCAATGTATTTTTGGATGATGCAAAACTCAAGCAGATTGAAGATGCTGGACTGGCAGATCAGGTCCAGGAAATAGATGCCAAAAAAGCAATTCAGGTGCCTGTCAACAAGAAGGAACAAAAGAAGCTTGCAAAGGGCTTCTCGGACATGACCTTCGATGCTTCAAATGCGTGCGTGCTTCCGGAAGCGGCAGAAAACACGCTTATGGGTTTTGTAGTGGACAATAAGTCCCTGGAGATCATGAAGTTTGCAATCTTAAAACTTTATAGTCCACTTGCAGGCAAGGCCCCTCGTGCGGCCTCGGCAGAAGTTGTCAAGTAGATTTGACCGCGGTGCTGCCGCAGTCTCGCTATACCTCGGAAGGTCATAAATGGCGCTTTTCTCGGTGAGTCATGAGCATCAAGAGCAAGGCGCGAAGGCGCGGAATAGCTGGCTATTGCAAGCCTGAGCAACGCGGCTATTGATGTTCATGGCC
>JAUVJO010000243.1 GCA_030592345.1 Deltaproteobacteria bacterium | reverse complement strand
ATCCACGGATACAAGGGCTTCCTTGATCGCCTGCGGGGATATTGTCTGTGAAAACTGAACCTGAATGAGAGTGCCGCCGGCAAAATCTATCCCATAACTGGGTCCCCCTCTTATTACGAGTGAGATGATGCTGGCAGCAATCAAGAGCAAGGAAGCCGCGAAGGCGATCTTTTTCTTTCCAATAAAATCGATGTTGGTGTCAGGTTTTATGAATTGCATAAGTGACTCATTCGCACTTGGGTTTTGGAAATATATGGTTAGCCGCTTTACCCGTTTCACAAATCAAATCACTGTGGGTGCACGGGCTAACGGGCGAACCGGCCAAAGGATCAGATACTCAAGACTCTCACACGTCGCTGGAGCACAAGATAGTCAAAAATCAGCCTCGCCACAATAATAGCTGTGAAGAGGCTTGCCACTATACCAATACTGAGGGTTACGGCAAAGCCTTTTATGGGGCCGGTTCCAAACTGAAAAAGAACTAAAGCTGCAATCAATGTCGTGAAATTGGCATCCAAAATGGTCATGGTGGCTCTGGAATATCCTGCATCCACAGCAGCCCTGGGGGTTTTGCCCAAGCGCACTTCCTCTCGAATACGTTCAAAGATAATCACATTGGCATCCACGGCCATGCCGATGGTGAGGATGACTCCTGCAATGCCTGGCAGGGTAAGCGTTGCCTGAAGCGCAGCCAGCACTGCGGCAATCAGGAGAATATTCAAAATAAGGGCGATGTTTGCAATGATGCCAGCGGCCTTATAGTAGATTCCTATGAACAGAACTACCAGTATCCCGCCAATCAACATGGATGCGAGGCCTTTTTGAATCGAGTCGTGACCCAAAGACGGCCCCACTGTACGTTCTTCAAGGATCTGGACGGGGGCGGGCAGGGCACCTGCACGGAGCACGATGGCAAGATCGTGCGCTTCATCGGCGGTGAAATTGCCGGTAATTCGGGCACGGCCCCCGCCAATTTTTTCCTGAATCACAGGAGCCGAGTAGATATGACCATCCAGCACAATCGCCAGGCGCTTTTTGACGTTTGCCTCTGTAATCCGTTCAAAGAGTCGGGCCCCTTTTTTATCGAAGTCCATGCTGACATAGGGCTCGTTATACTGGGAATCGATTTGAACCCTCGCATCGGTCAGGTACTCTCCGGTCAAATAGGTGCGTTTTTGAACCAGGAAAGGCGTTTTTCTGGTGCGGCCTGTGGTTTTGTCTTCAATCGTTTGGTAAAGGATTTCGTCACCCGGTGGTATGTCCCCTTTCAGTGCCTCTTCTACGTCATTATCTTCGTCTATGAGCTTGAATTCAAGCAGGGCAGTTTTTCCGATCAGGTCAATCGCCCTTTGGGGGTCTTTGATCCCTGGAAGCTGTATTAGGATGCGATTTTCCCCCTGCCTGCGTATGTCCGGTTCGCTCACGCCAAACTGGTCTATGCGATTTCTGATCGTCTCCATGGCCTGCTTTGCGGCCATTTCTTCTATGTACTTGACTTCTTGATCCGGCAGGTCGAGCCGTACCAGGAGGCCGTCGTCCTTTGTGGTCCTGGACAAAATACGAAGCGTTCCGAAATCCTTGTCAAGCATATTATCAAAGGCTTCGACACCTTCTTGGTTCAGGATCTGAACTGATATCTCAGTATCGTTTACGCGGCCAAGCTCGGAATATCTTATCTTCGCCTTTTTCATGGCCGCCCGCAGGTCTTCGGCTGTACGTTCTATCCTGCTTTCAACCGCTTTTTCGGTTTGAACCTCAAGTACGAGATGCATCCCTCCTTGAAGATCCAACCCCAGGTGGATCTTTTCCGTTGGAAGAATCCTCAAGGACTTCCACCACCCGGGCACCGCAGAATAGAGCGAAGGGGTTACATAGACAAATGACAGTGCTATGAGTCCAATAATTAGAAACAGCTTCCACTTAAGTTCCTTCAATCGAGTGCTCCTTTAGAGAGTATCATGCCTTTTTCGAATCCGGACTATCCGTCTGCAGTCTATTTCCGATGTTGGCACGGGCAACTTTTACACGCACCTTTTCGGAAATTTCAAGTGTTACCACCGTGTCAGTAAGCCCTGTGACGCGCCCGTGCAGACCACCACTCGTGATAACACGATCGCCCTTTTTAAGGCCGCTAATCATCTCCCGATGCAGTTTCTGCTTTTTTTGTTGGGGGCGGATCAAAAGGAAATAAAAGATTGCAAACATTAGAATCAGGGGAACCAAGGCCCCAAATCCGCCGCTTTGTCCTGCTTCCCCTCCTCCGGTGCCCATGGCATACGCGATGTCGATCAAGATTTGTACCTCCTTTCAGTTTTAAAAAACACGTGCAAAGATTGTATCCACATACCTCAACTGGGAGTTAATATCAAAGAGTTTTTCTACTTCGGCGCGCGTCAGGTAACTGGTGATCTCCGGATCATTTTCCACCTGCTCTTTGAAGTCCTTGTTGGTCTTCCATGCCCTCATGGCCTGTTTCTGAACCATGGCGTAGGCCTTATCACGGCTAACCCCCCGTTTGGCCAAGGCGAGGAGGATCTGCTGAGAAAAGGTGAGGCCCCTGGTGAGATCCAGGTTTTGTTGCATCCGTTTCGGATAGACCACGAGGTGACGTATGATTTTAGTTATCCGGTTTAGCATGTAGTCAACGAGGATTGTGCTGTCCGGTACAATGACTCTTTCTACGGACGAATGGCTGATGTCTCGCTCGTGCCACAGGGCCACGTTGTTAAACGCTGCAGACGCATTGGAGCGCACCAGCCTTGCCAGGCCAGACAGATTCTCTGATGCCACAGGGTTGCGTTTGTGCGGCATGGCAGAAGAGCCTTTTTGTCCTTTTGAGAAATACTCCTCCACTTCCGAGACTTCCGTCCTTTGAAGGTGACGAATTTCTACGGCAATTTTCTCTATGGTAGAGGCAATAATGGCCAATGTGGCAAAGTACTCTGCATAACGGTCCCTCTGGATAATCTGTGTTGAGACAGGAGCGGGTTTGAGGCCTAGTTTTCTACACACATAAGCTTCCACCTTTGGTGGGACATTGGCAAAGGTGCCAACAGCCCCTGAGATCTTGCCAACGCTGACCGTTTCCATGGCGTGTTCCATACGCCTGCGGTTTCGACGCATCTCATCGTAGAAGAGGGCAAGCTTTAAGCCGAACGTGGTCGGTTCAGCATGGATGCCATGGGACCTGCCTGCCATGACGGTATTCTTGTGGGCCATGGCCTTCTTTTTAAGTACGGCCAGGAAACTGTCACAGCCCTTTAAGATTATTCCGGATGCCTGCCTCAACCTGACAGCCATGGCCGTATCCAGGATGTCCGATGAAGTAAGCCCTAAATGGATATACCTGGCATCAGGGCCGACCGACTCTTCCACATTGGTTAAAAAGGCAATCACGTCGTGTTTGGTCTCGGCCTCAATCTCTTCGATCCTTTTGATCGAGAATTTGGCTTTCCTGGCGATGTTCTGTGCGGACTTTTTGGGGATCTCGCCGATCTTGGCCAAGGCTTCGCAGGCCAGGATCTCCACCTGGAGCCAGGTCTGAAATTTGTTTTCTTCCGACCATAGGCGCCCCATGGCCTCACGGGTGTATCGTTTGATCATTTAGTTATGTTGTAACCGTTCACGGGTTCAAAGGTTCAGGGGTTCAAAGGTTGTGTTCTCATTTTCATACGCCATTTTGTAAACGTTTTGTTGGGGAAAACCGACCGTTTCCACATCCCCACATATCTGGAACATGGCACTTGGCAATGATATGGCAAAACCCGCATTTTTTCGAGGATTTCGGGGATTCAATTTCAGTCTTTTCCCTAACCCTGAACGTTGAACCCTGAACCTGTGAACGCTTACGTTATGTCGGTTGATCCGGTTCAACGGGCCAAACCGGCTCAACCTGTTTACCGCTCAGCGGGTAACCACAAGGTTTTTCCATCAAACACAATCCGTTGGACATCTGTATAATTGATCCGGTCCAGCAGGGCGAATATGTGTCCCATATTGTATACGACAATCTTGCCCAGCGGATATATCAAATCCAGGTTTGTTTCAAGTTTGCGCTCTTTCAAATTATAGATGTACACCATGTCTTCTGAAAACTTCAATATCTTGCCAACCCCGGAGCTGAATCCGAGGCTGTCCGGTTCATCAACCCGCTGGGACAGTAGTATCCCCTTGTTGTCATAATAGTCCTTGAGAAGCTCGAAGTGGATATCCCATATGTTCTCACCCGGTTGAACCACATGAATTCCGTACTCATCGGGTTTGACTTGCCTGGCTCCGGTTACGAGATCTATCTCTAAGATCTCTCCACGCTTGAGTCGGACTTCATCTATGATTTCTTGCATTTGAACGGTTTCTTGTCCCACTTTGATAGATTCGTCCGGCTTTACGACCATATCAACACCCTTTTCGATGCCATATGGTGCTTTGCGCTCTTCCATCAGTTCGGTCAGCGACTTGTCGCTTTTATCTCTCAATTTTCCGTAGTCAATGACTTTCTCGGAAGGAACCGGTGTCCTTGTTTCCTGGACTGAAGCAGGGATACCCTCAAGGTTTTTTGCGGGTTGATCGCTTTGTTTCAAAACAAGCCACAATCCACCCCCTATGAGGACGACACAACAAACCACTGTGATGAGAGACTTTTTCATCGTGGATTACCTGCCTTTCGTAAAACCCTCAACTATAGGCTTGCGCCTCATTTGTGGAGTACATTAAGTGCCTAAAGTGAACTAAAGTGAACTAAAGTGCCTAAAGTTGAGGTATTCTGCCTATTTTAAATATGTTGCGCCAGAGACGCACTGCTTAATCTCGCTAAAGGCGGGACTCACTTTCTTTCAATAAAAAACTGTTTTTTCAAGTCCTTAATCCCGCTAACAGCGGGACTCACTTTAGACACTTTAGGCACTTTAGCTCACTTTCTTTGTTCCAGTGCCTGCCAAATTTCAGAAGGATGCGGAAAAGATGTTGTCTTCCCCCAACTGTTAGATCCGCCCCTTGCCATTGACCCGCAAAGATGGGCACTTGTTACAGGATTACAGTGTCAGTGTCAACACTAATCAGGCGGGTGGTTGTCATGCACACTATTTACATATCATACAGATATCGTTAGGTTAAATTTGTTTGCCTTCCGCTTGTACCTGGTCAAACGCCATGTCATTATCCATTCTCGGTTACAATTTAAGCAGACCAGAACGAATATGATAGATCGCATCGGTTGTAATTGCATTTGCCAGGGATGCGAGCGTCCCGGTAAAAGAGCGACCATCGGTCAGGGCGTTCAGATCAAGCCT
>JAUVJO010000010.1 GCA_030592345.1 Deltaproteobacteria bacterium | reverse complement strand
GGATCGACCTGGCGCGTCTCCGGCTTTCCCAGATCGTGAAGCAGGCCCGCCCATTTCAGAAGGACCTTACGGTTTGCCTTTTCCAGATATGTGTCGATCTCCCCGGCAAACTCAGGCCAAACCATGGCGTGGCCTTCCAGTATAGTTTCTATCTCGTCGTAGGTATTCATAGCGTGTTCAAATACATCTCCTCTATGGTGCTCGTCCTGGAGGCAACCCCGACACGATTCGAGTTCAGGGATAATTTGAGCGAGAAGTCCCACTTCAGACATTTGCTGTAGGAGATGAAAGGACCCTTCCGCTTCCATCATCTTGAAGAGTTCTGCGCAGACACGTTCTTGAGCAGATCTCGAAATCAAAGAGCTTTGTTTATTAATGGTTGCCAGGGTCTCAGGTGCTATACGAAAACCCAAGACAGCAGCAAATCGAAATGCCCTGAGCATCCTCAACGGGTCAGCCAGGATCGCATTTTGTGAAATGAGTCGGATTGTCTTTGCCTTTATGTCGTCCAGGGCCGCAACAGGATCGATCAGGGCATCAGATCGAAAATCATAGGCCAGGGAATTCATGGTAAAGTCCCGTCTTTTCAGATCGTCTTCGATGCTTTTGCCCTCCATCGGCGAAAAGTCGAGGATCTCATCTCCCGAGACTACTCTATAGACGATCTTCGCGTCTTTTCCGATTTCGATCATCCGCACGCCAAGTTGTGCTGCCACCTTTCCAGCAAAGGCCCTGGCATCGCCCGGCACTGTAAAGTCGTTGTCGTTAGAGGGACGATTCAAGATAGTGTCGCGAACCGAGCCACCCACCAGATAGACAGGGCCAATCCGCGAAAAATCGTGGAAATGATGTGCTATCTTCATTTCTAACTGTTCACTCATTTACGCTTTCGTCTCAACTTGCGGGCATCCTTCTTCCAGGCAATCTCCTTCTTTAGCCCTTTTGTTTTGAATCGCTGTTTTTGAAGGTCCTGTGAACGTTCCATGTCCAGGGTGAAGCTTCCAGGGAGGGTTTCCGGTGTGACAACGGGTTCGTCTTTCGGTTTGGGCGCCTCCTTCTTTTCCTTTGGAATGGGTGGTCCTGAAAAATAGCCGACTGGCACATGATCGACCATATAGATCAGTTCTCCCTGCCTGGAGAATGTTACACCTGCCTGAGAGGCCCTTTGAGCTTGTACTGTCAGCAGCACAGGCTTTGGATCACGCCGTCTTCCCATGCGCAGAGCCAGGTCCCCGGTTGTTGCCAAGAAGACACGGTGTTGTCCCATTGGGAATATCCCCTTCTGGCAGACGACAGGATAAGACTTGCGCCGCACACAGTGATAAAGGAGTTTGGGCGGTAAAACCCCTGTGACCGGGCCTACGCCTTTTTTGCCGCACGCAGCCCTAATGCGGTCATCTTCAACAATAAGGCAGTTATCAGAAGAGGTTATGATGACTTCATGGATGTGGGACTTGCGCACGTATCCCCAGCCCGGTTCCTCTGAGATGCCATTAACAAGATCCTTTATGCGCACAAAGCCTTCCTTGTCCGGGACCAAGCCGAACTCGTCAGGCCGTCGCCCCAGAACATAGATCATCAACTTTCTTAGCTCCTTAGGCGTTCTTAGCTTTGCCATTATTCCATGCTCTTTAATTCATTGACAGTGACAATAGTCCTTACGTTATCACAAGATCCCGGGACTGATGAACCCCTTTTCTCGTTCCGAGCCCTTAATGGGCGTATGCAGAACTGGGGGATGCATCCTCTTGAAATCACTTGCGCCACATTTGTGGAGTACATTCAGTGCCTAAAGTGAGCTAAAGTGAGTCCCGCTTTTAGCGGGATTAAGGTATTCTGCCTATTTTTAATATGTTGAGTCTAAGGCGCACTGCTTAATCCCGCTAAAGGCGGAACTCACTTTCTTTCAATAATAAAATTGTTTTTTCAAGTCCTTAACTTTAGGGCACTTTAGACACTTTAGGCACTTTAGCTCACTTACTTTTTTCCAGAAGGATGCGAAAGAATTGTTCTCTCCCCCCAACTCTTAGATACGCCCGCCCTTAATCCGATGACACTTGCAATCCCGCAGAGTATCATCTAGAATCAACAACAGATTTCACTTAAAGGCAAGGAGGGCGTCCAATGGAGAAAAAAATCCTGCTCGCAGTCGATGATTCCATCCATTCAAAACAAGCAATCCAATATGCCGTAAGGATTTCCTCTGTCGTAAAAGATCTCACATACACCCTGTTCCACGTGCACCCGACCATTTCGGAGTATCTCCTGAACCAGGCCAAATCCGACTTAAAGGCCAAATCCGAGCTAAAGAAGGTCATCCGGAAAAATGCAGACGTGGCCCAGGACACCCTGGCGAAGTACAAGGCCAATATGGTCAGAATGGGAATCGCCGATAAGCGCATCGATGTGGCCACCCAGCCAAGGCGGTTGGGCCTTGCCAAGGATATCCTGGATCGTACCGAGCAAGGCCTTTATGACGCCATTGTCGTGGGACAAAGGGGGCTTTCGCGTGCACAGAAGGTCATAATGGGAAGCTTGACAGGCGAACTGATTGAGCATTCCAGGGTCACCCCAGTCTGGGTTGTTGATGGCAATGTGACCTCCACAAAGATCATGGTGGCAGTAGACGGCTCTGAAAGCTCACTTAGCGCTGTGGATCACTTGAGCTTCATGGTTGGAGAAAACCCTGAGATCAAAGTGACGCTATTTCATGTCGTGCCAAGGCTCAGGCACTACTGCGCCATCGATTTCAAGGAGAAAGAGGCAGATATCGATCAGGTCCTTGTGCGAGGTGCCAAACAGTGCGTAGACCTCTTCTATGCTCACGCCCTGAAAAAGTTTGGGGAGGCCGGCATCCAGGAAAATCAGATTGAAATCAAAACGACCAAGGGTGCTGTGAATGCAGGCAATGCAATCCTTAATGAGGCCAAGAAGGGTGACTACGGTACGGTCGTCACAGGCAGACGTGGCACCAACCAGGCCTTCTTTATGGGGAGTGTGTCAAGATATGTGCTCAACAGGACCTCGAACCGAGCGCTGTGGTTAGTCTCCTGAATGGACTGGTGCAGACGGGCGTATCAAGGAACTTGGGGGATGCATCCCCTTGAAATCACTTGCGCCACATTTGTGGAGTACATTAAGTGCCTAAAGTGAGCTAAAGTGAGCTAAAGTGCCTAAAGTTAAGGTATTCTGCCTATTTTAAATATCTTGCGCCGGAGACGCACTGCTTAATCCCGCTAAAGGTGGGACTCACTTTCTTTCAATAATAAAACTGTTTCTTCAAGTCCTTAACTTTAGCTCACTTTAGACACTTTAGGCACTTTAGGCACTTTAGCTCACTTTCTTTCTTCCAGTGCCTGCCAAATTCCAGAGGGATGCGGAAGAATTGTTATCTCCCCACAACTCTTAGATACGCCTGGTGCAGACTCCCATGGTCTCCTTGTTTTGACACCTTAGTCGTTCTCTGATACAGCTTCCTCCATGCCTACCCGCCTGGAAATCACGTTGAAACCCGATCTTTTTGATGCCGAAGGGGCTGCAATCTGCCGGAAGGCGAATGACTACTTTGGTTTTAATATCAACTCGATCCGCACGGTGAACATTCTGACCATCGATGTCGATCTCACCAAAAACCAGCTTGAAGCCATAGAAAATGAGATTTTTGCCAATCCTGTCACTCAGCTCTCTTCTTATGAACCGCTCGATATCGATTTCGACTGGATCCTTTGGGTCGGGTACCGGCCTGGCGTGCGGGACAACCCGGCAAGCACGGCAGCCGAAGCCATAGAAGACCTTCTTGGGATTCGTATAAATGCCAACGATGGGGTCTACACCTCAAAGAGGTATTGCCTGAGAGGTGGCAACCTCGCTTTGAAAGATGCGGACAGGATCGCGCGTGAGCTTCTCGCCAATGACATTATCCAGCAGTGGAAAGTCTTTTCCCGCAAGGACTGGGACCCGGCCACGGGCGTGGGGATCATCATTCCCAAAGTAAAACTGGATCACAAACCCACGGTGACTGTTATCGGCGTTGATACCGACGAAGCGCTCATGCGCATCAGCAACGAACGAAACCTCGCCTTGAACCCGAACGATATCCCAACCATTCGAGCCTACTTTCTCAGAGAGGATGTCCTTGCCAGGCGTAAAGCAGTCCAGCTCTCGGAACCTACGGATGTTGAACTGGAATATATCTCGCAGGCCAGGAGCGATCACTGCAACCACAATACCTTTAAAGGCTTGTTTTGCTACCGGGACCTGGCAACAGGAAAAACCGAGGACGTGGATGACCTCTTTGCTAGCTGCATCGAGTTGCCTACGCTAGCTATCAAGCAGAAAAAGCCGTGGGTAATCTCGGTCCTGTGGGACAATGCTGGTGTGGGCCGCTTTGACGATGACTACTACTACGTCATTACAGGCGAGACTCACAACTCTCCGTCCAATATGGAGGCCTATGGCGGGGCCATTACCGGCATCGTGGGTGTCTATCGAGACCCCATGGGTACGGGCAAGGGCTCCCGGCTGATCATGGGGATGTACGGATATTGCGTGGGACCTCGAAACTACGACGGTGACCTGAAACCTCGCCTTCACCCAAAGCGCTTACTTGACGGTGTAATTGAAGGGGTGAGGGACGGCGGCAACAAAAGCGGCATTCCAACGCCTTACGGCCAGGTCTGGTTTCACGATGGCTACCTTGGAAAGTGTCTGGTCTTTGTTACAGCCATTGGCATTATGCCCGCCGTGATAAAAGGTGAGGCTGGTGAGGATAAAACGACATCTGCCGGTGACCTGATCGTTATGTGTGGCGGCCGTGTGGGAAAAGACGGTATCCACGGTGTGACTGCGGCCTCTGAGGGTTTCTCCGCACACACCCCTGCCGGGCATGTGCAGATCGGAGACCCTTATACGCAAAAAAAGATGCATGATTTTCTCCTGGAGGCCAGAGACGAAGGGCTCATTGCCTTTATCACGGACAATGGCGGCGGGGGACTGTCATCTTCGATCGGAGAGTCGGCCTGTTGCAGCAATGGGTGTATGGTTGAGCTGGATAAGGTTCGTCTCAAGTACGAGGGGCTGGACCAGTGGGAGATCTGGGTCTCTGAGTCTCAGGAACGCATGACCATTGCCATCAAAGCAGAGCATAGGCAGCAATTCATGGCCCTTTCCAAAAAACACGCTGTGGAAAGCACGGTCATTGGTCGCTATACGGACACCGGGAAACTCCACATCACCTACGATGGCCAAACATGCGCATATGTGGATCTCGATTTGCTCAAATCGCAGTTTCCCCAGTGGACCTTTGTGGCCGAATGGACGCCCCCGGAGATGAGAGGGCTTTTTGAGCCAGTGCTCGCTGAACCTGCTGATCCATCAGGTCTGCTCCTGGACCTCCTTTCCCGGCCCAATATCTGCTCAAAAGAATGGATCATCCGGCAATACGACCACGAGGTCCAAGGGACCAGCGTGATCAAGCCCCTTGTTGGAAAAGATCGCGACGTAAACAGCGATGCGGTTGTCATCCGTCCGGTCCTCAACGCCCTCCATGGGCTGGCAGCAGCCCAGGCATTGCTGCCCACCTATTCCCGGATAGATACCTATCACATGGTGGCCTGCGCCATGGATGAGGCAGTACGGCGAGTGGTGGCAGTGGGTGGCAATCCCGATCATATCGGAGGCGTGGACAATTTCTGCTGGCCCTCGGTGCAATATGACCCAAAAGACAACCCTGACGGCAAGTACAAGGCAGCACAACTGGTGAGGGCAAACTGGGCCTTAAGAGATATCTGCCGGGCCTATGAGATACCTCTCCTTTCAGGAAAAGACAGCATGTACGTGGACGGACACCTCACAGGGCGATACGGCGAGACACACAAGGTCTCTGCCCTTCCAACATTGCAGTTTTCATGTACGAGCATGGTCGAAGACATTACGCTGTGCGTCACCATGGACGCCAAGTTTGCCGGAGATCTGGTCTATGTGTTGGGTAAGACCAGAAACGAGCTGGGCGCGTCCGAGTATTACGAGCACTTCGGCTATGTCGGGCTCCATGTCCCCACGCTGGAACCTGAGTTGTGCATGAAATGCTATCAAGCCCTGAGCCAGGCCATCAAGGAAGAACTGGTCGCATCTTGCCACGGGATCTATCGCGGAGGCATCGGGGTTCATCTGGCCCTGGTGGCCATGGCTGGCGAGCTGGGCATGACTGTTGATCTCTCCGGGGTGCCCAGGGTAGAGGCAGAGAAAAACCATGTTCTCCTCTATTCAGAGACACCAGGCCGGTTTATTGTAACCATCGACCCCAAGGATCGTTCGGCCTTTGAATCCTTTATGGACACGATACCGCATGCCTGTATTGGAACGGTCTCCGAAGGGCCCGATTTTGTCATCAAGGGCTTGAAAGGCAAACCAATCATCAGTGTGCCTGTCTCAGATCTCAAGGCGGCCTGGAAAAGTCCGTTTGAGGGACTTACATGATGAAAGGAGATACCGTCCACGCACTCGTCCTTACGGGCTTTGGACTGAACTGTGACATTGAGACTGCCTATGCCTTTGAACTTGCCGGGGCCGTCTCAGAGCGCGTTCACATCAATACACTCATTTCAGGGGAAGTCTCTCTTGCGGACTACGACATCCTTGTATTTGATGGGGGCTTTAGCTGGGGCGACGACCATGGCGCTGGTGTACTCGAAGCCGTGCGCCTCAAGTCCAACATTGGCGATGCCCTCTGCCGCTTCGTAGAAGAAGGAAAACTCATCATGGGGATCTGTAACGGGTTTCAGGCCCTGGTGAACCTTGGCCTTCTTCCCGGCTTTGATGGGGATTACAAGGCGCGACGAGTCGCCTTGACTTTCAACGATTGCGGAAATTTCAGGGATGCCTGGGTGACACTCCTGGGAGATATTGACTCTCCTTGCGTGTTCACCAAGGGGATCACCTCCCTGGAACTTCCTGTCCGGCACGGGGAAGGCAAATTCTGCGCGTCCCCTGAGGATATTGAGCGCCTGATCGAACAACAGCAGGTAGTATTTCAATATGCCACACCGAGCGGGGAGTTTGCCGAAGGGCGATTCCCGCATAACCCGAACGGCTCGGTCAACGACATTGCCGGGATATGTGATCCCACTGGTCGCATCTTCGGCCTCATGCCCCACCCCGAGGCATATAACCACTGGACAAATCATCCGGATTGGACACGCTCCAAGGCGCTCATGAAGCGCCAAGGGCAATCGATCCGGCTTGAGCCCACAACGGGCATCCGGATCTTCAAGAATGCGGTTGACTACATAAGGGGGAACCGTTCACGGTTTTCCGTTCTCCGTTATTAAATGGCAGAATTCCTTAACTTTAGGCACTTTAGCTCACTTTAGGCACTTTCATGTATTCAAACATTCCAATTGTGAGTGAAACGAACTAAGTCCCATAACTACTCAACGAGGTCTGTACTATCAAGTATCAGCCCCTGTTTTCTTGTGCAGAATACGTCCAAGCTCACGATGAGTAAAATAGGGATCGTCATTTCTCAAGTACGGGAGCGCAATTTTTTTCCTGCGGAGCAGATCCCTGGAGATTTCCACAAAGATATCGTCCGGATCATAAAGTGCGGCTTTAGCGATCTGTTGGCCAAAGGGATTGATGATCTCGCTGCCGCCCCAGAACCGGTAGGTCCGTTTCTCCCAAGGTGGGGCGAAAGCCTCTGTTGAAGCAGTTTCGTCCGTTTCATCAT
Organism: Deltaproteobacteria bacterium; assembly: GCA_030592345.1. Classification (GTDB taxonomy): domain Bacteria; phylum Desulfobacterota; class Desulfobacteria; order Desulfobacterales. Next base: position 16,714 of record JAUVJO010000010.1, on the reverse strand, counting down.
CCTGAGAACCCCTCCCCTCTTCATGGCCTTCTTCTCCTACCCGGTTGACACAGATGTTGTAGATACCAAAGACGCGTGAATAAAACCTGTCGATGATTTGCCAGCTCTCGATATTGCTAAATTCAGTCCCCATGGAACCCTGAGATGAGTTGAATATGCTGACAAAGATATCCGCCTTCCGGCACACACCGAGATAAGGCAGTGCGGGGTGCCAAAGGTCATTACAGATAAAGACAGCGATAGAAAAGTCATGGAGTCTAAAGACCGGGACTTGCTTACCAGGAGAGAAGTATTTTCGCTCATCAAAAACGCCATAATTTGGCAAATTGAGTTTACGATAAGCGAAAGCAATTTCTCCATCCACTGCCACGAGCGCGGAATTGTAGAAATTCATGGACGGGGATTCTTCAATAAAACCTACCACAGCCGCTGTCCCTTTTGTGGCAGATGCCAGTTCTTTGATTTCCTGAGAATTTAGCCTGAGGGCCACTTCGTGGTACCTTTGCCCGACAAAATAACCTGTCAAGGCCAATTCGGGAAACACGATCAGTTGAGCACCCTTTTCTCGACCTTGATGAATCTTTGTGATGACATCTTCCATATTGGCCTTGAGGTCTAACAAGATCGGACTCGTTTGATAAGCAGCAAGCTTCATGTTCTATTGACTCCCATGGTTCATATAGAGTTTCACATATTAAATTTCACAGCGTTATCGGTCGTCGGCGTATTACAATACAGCCTCCTCCCTCTGGCCTTGGGAAATTTAATATGTGAAACTCTATAGTCAGAAATTTGGAAACTGAAAAAATTGGTGGTCCCCCAATTGATAATTCGAACATATCCTCGTTTGATTCATGTGTCATTCGTCATTGGTTGTTCGGTTGCGCTGCTCGTTTGCGGCTTGCGCCTTGAAAACAGTACGTCTGTCGTCACTCCATTGCGTTGAATTATATGGCATTGATAAGCATGCGGATCGTCAAAACTCCTTATTGCCTTTTCGATTCTATCCGTAACCGTTCTACGAATCCCGAAACGAGCTGCGCAACCGTCCCGCCGTTGGCGGGATTTGACCCAACCGAAATGCCGCCCCGCTTCGCAAACGATTAAAGGATCTACCAATCCAAAATCATGAGTTTCCAAATTTGTGATAGTATGGTTGTGATTTGATCCTTCTTGTTCGATTTGGTCCTTTGTGTGTAGTGGTTTTTCTTGCCTTTGCCTAAGACTGTGCTATAGGAGATTATTTCTTTTTTTACAAGGCGATAATGTCCTTTTTGGGGCTAGCTTCGGGTGTGTGTCATGTTGACATCAAATATTCGGTTAGCCAGTTGGCCGGGCAACGGACTAACGGGTTAACCGAAAACATTAAAGTGGGAGGATGAAATAATGGGTATTGGCAAGGAGATCCGCAAGGAACGGATCATGAATCGGGCAACCGGCAAAACCGTAATCGTTCCAATGGACCACGGGGTGACAGTGGGCCCGATCAAAGGTTTGATAGATCTGCCCAGGACTGTGGATATGGTAGCAAAGGGCGGGGCCAATGCCGTGGTCGAACACGTGGGCATGGTCGGTAAAGGCCACCGGCGCTACGGCTATGATATCGGGCTGATCGTCCATCTTTCCGGCAGCACCAGTCTTTGCCCGGACCCGAACCGCAAGGTGCTGGTCTGTTCTGTAGAGCGTGCAGTTCGATTTGGGGCAGACGCTGTGAGTATCCACGTCAACATAGGCGCAGAGAACGAGGACGAGATGTTAGAGGCTTTCGGAGAGGTTGCGGACGAAGCCGATTACTGGGGCATGCCGCTTCTTGCCATGGTTTATCCTCGCGGTCCCAAGGTCGATAATGAGAAAGACGTTAAATACGTAAAGATCGCCGCTCGGGTTGGAGCTGAACTTGGGGCGGACATCGTCAAGGTCCCATACACAGGATCTCCCGAGACCTTCAAGGATGTGGTCGAGGGCTGCCCCATTCCAGTGGTCATAGCTGGTGGGTCTAAGCTCTCTGACGAGGAGACACTCAAGATGGTAGAGGGTGCCATAGAAGCGGGAGCGGCAGGGCTATCAATGGGCCGCAATGCTTTCCAGCACGAGAATCCGGTCCTCTTGGTCTCTGCGGCCTGTGCCATTGTTCACGAGGGCAAGAGCGCTGAAGAAGCAATGAAGATTCTCAAGGGCGAGGCATGAAGCTCACGGCTCATTGCAAGTTGTGAGCAAAGGAGTATATCATGACGAGGCTGTTCTGGGTTAATGCGAGACCGTATAAAAAGAAGGTCGTGACCACTGCCCTGGAGAGCGGGGCTGACGCAGTAATTGTCCCCCGAGGCCAATCGAGACACGTCCGTGATCTTGGGCTGATCAAGACGGTGTCACCGGACGGTGACTTGAAGCCCGGCGAGGACGTGGTCGAGATTACAATTACGTCTGAAAAAGACGAGGCCAAAGCGCTCAAGGAGCCGGCAGAGAAACTTCTCCTGATCAAGGCAAGCGACTGGAAGGTAATCCCGCTTGAAAACTTGGTCGCAAAGAGGGGAAAGGGCCTGCTGGCCTGGGTGCGCAGTGCGGAGGAGGCCAAGATCGCGCTTGAAATAATGGAGCGTGGAGTTGATGGGGTAGTTTTAGACACAAGTGATCTTTCCGAGATCAAACGCACAGCGGCAGTAGTCAGGGAACAGGGAGAGCGGCTCCATCTCATCCAGGCCACCATCAAGTCTGTACGGCCGCTTGGCATGGGAGACCGGGTCTGCGTTGATACCATCACCAACATGCAGCCCGGCCAGGGCATGCTTATCGGGAACTCCAGCTCCGGCATGTTCCTGGTCCACGCTGAAAACGTAGAAACACCCTATTGCGCCACCCGTCCCTTTCGTGTCAATGCTGGAGCGGTTCACGCCTACATGCGTGTGCCGGAGGGCAAGACTGCTTACCTGGCCGATTTGAGCATCGGCGATCCGGTTTTGATAATCGACTACAAGGGGAGGAGCGAGGTTGGCTTCGTGGGCCGCGCAAAGGTGGAAAAAAGGCCCATGATGTTGGTGGAAGCCGCCTACAAGGGCAAACCCCTGTCGCTGGTCATGCAGAACGCAGAGACTATCCGGCTGACCAGGCCCGGAGGCGAGCCCATTTCTATCACCCACCTGAAACCCGGCGACCGCGTGCTTTCCTACATGGAAGAAGCAGGCAGGCATTTTGGGGTAAAGATAGACGAAACTATTGTAGAAAAATAGAACTTAGTTCGCTACGCTCACAATTTCAATACTGGGATGCTGGGATACTGGAATACTGGGATGCTGGGATGCTGGAATGATGGGTACGGGGAAAATGGATTATTGGTCTATTGGCAAAAACTCCCTTGACAGGGAAGTTGATAAACGGAAAACTTCCTTTAAATATCAATCTCGCTAAAGACGGGAGCTTCGACATTCCATCATGAGCGCTATGGTTGCGCCTGACGGCTTGAAAACACCACACTGCGTGTCCGGAGCGAAGCAGCAACCCAAGCCTCAAAAACTATCTATTTTTTCAATAAGTTGTAGAAATTCCGAGACGTCTACTTAGTGCTTGAACGGATGGAAGATCAAGATCAAAAAGAGGCTGCCCTCTTTGATCACAGGCAGGCCTATCAGCCGGGACAAGACCCTGCCATGGATGCCTGGTACACGACATTCTTTTTAGAAAATCACCTCGACTATTACGCGTACCCGGATCATGTGGCCACCCCGGAGCAGGTTCGGTTCATGGTCTATGCCGAGGAAGACGAGCGGTACTATTCGTGCTCGGATCGCACGTTCTGGACGATAATGAAGCGGGGAAAGTCCCCGTTTCTACAGGAAAAATACAAGGAAGCCCTTGATAAAGTCCTCGGATTGGTCGAACAACAGATCGAGGATTCGTGGGAGAAAGCGTATCTGAAGGCTTTCGTCAGAACCAAGTACGAACATGAAACCAGGGACGGCATCATGATCCCCTCGCGCCTGGAGAAGCGACTTCTTAACATCTACCTTAACCGTACGCAGATAGAGGACCCTTATCTGTGTGAAAAGGCTCAGCGAAACCTGCGGGCTTACCGGGTGCTACATTCCGAGGTATTTCAAAAGGCCCTGGATCATGTTGACGATTCGCTTCTCCCTTCCTCGCCGGTTAGCCTTGAGCAGATCAAGGACGGGGTGGTCTGTCTGAAGTTGCACCGCCTCATTGCCCTTTCGGTTGAAAGCACTCTTTGGGAATCTGACGAGATGTCCCGATACACTGAGGACGATTACCTGAGACTTTTTAAACGGCCTATGATCGGGAACGGTGTCGAGCGCTTATGGCAGTTCCTGGGAGTTCGCAGGCACAAACACGCCTCAAGTGAAGCGCGGCCCAAAAAAATCCTGTGGCTTGCCAATGAGGCTGGAGAGGTCATGGCGGACCTTACCATCATCCGATACCTGACCAGACTCGGGCATAAAATAATCGTCGCCTTCAAAGATGGCCCTTGGTTTACCAAGGTTGACTTCTATGATGCACAGGAAGACGAAAGGCTTTCTACTGAACTGGAAGGCGCTCTTTTGATAGAGGATAAAAATTTGGGGAAAAATGAGTTGGTAAATATCTTGAAAAGCGACAAGGATATCATGGCCATCTCCGATGGTACCCGCGAAAACCTGAACCTGCTCATGGTCACTACAACCTTTGCGCGGGTCTTCAAAGAGGTAGATGGTGTCATCTCTAAGGGGACAGAGCAGAGGAGCCGTTTTTTTGGCACTCATTTTCGCTTTACCCAGGACATTTATAGCATCGCAAGAGACAAAAACGGCTCAGTCTCCATATCTTACAAGCCCAAACACCATGCTGTGATCAAGTTCTCGCACCAGGATCTCGAAAAAAAGGCACAAGCAATAATCTCGCAGATGGAAACAGCCAAACAGAAAGGGATGACAGTCATATTCTACAGCGGCATTGTCGGTTCCATCCCTGCCAAGGTAGCGATGGCGAAAAAAATAATGTCTATTTTTGTCCGGCACCTTAAGGACCAGTCCGCCAGCACCTTCATCATCAACCCGTCAGAGTATTACGAACCAGGCATGGATGCCGATGACTTGATGTACATGTGGGAGATTGTTCAACGTAGCGGGTTGATCGACATATGGCGATTCCAGACATACAATGATGTCGTGGATGCCTTCCAAATCATAAAAACCAGGATTCCGCCCGAGTGGGTGGGCAAGGATGCCACGTTCAGCACTGGTTGTACCAAGGAGATGAAGATTGCCCTTGAGGTTCAGAAGGGACACCCTGAAATGCAGATCATAGGACCCTCCCCGGAGAAGTTTTTGAGGCGGCAGGAGTATGGAATCGGAAAAATGTATGACTCCCGTTTGGGCAAGATTTGCTCACTATAGATTTCTTGACCCAGCCCTAAAGCCTCAAAGATATTTTGACGATGATCAGACCACCGACTCACGCCCACCCGATAGCACAGACCGTTACATGAACATCCTCTGCGGTCTCTTCTCCTGAAAGCTTTTCCAGAACCGCCTCATCATCCACGGGCACAAAGAGGACCACTGTGACCGCATCCAGCCCAAGGTTTGCTGCATAGCCCGCTGCCTGTTTGACCGCCTCTTTTGCCTGCCTGGAATCGGTAAAGCTTTTCACCTCAACGATGCCCTGTTTGCCGTCACAACTAAGATGCAGGTCCACCTTGCCGTTTCCCGTGGGGAACTCAGGACTTATGGAACAGTATCTTCCTACTGCCTCCCGAAGCCACGAATACAGGTGAAAGTGCCCCACTGCCTCAGTAAGGTGCAAGTCCATACACCTTGGCTGGTCCTTCCAGGGATTCATGCCTTTGGACTTCAATCGTTTGAGATACTCCTTATACCGGCGTATCAGGGCAAGAACATCAAGCCCTGGACCGTCAAAGACATCCGAGAGATCGTCCAAAGGCTCAAGGGCAAGTATCGGAGTGCGGTCTCCCACCAGGTCGTAGACAATGGCGTTGTAGATGGCCAACTGCACGAAGGGTGAGGAAAAACGGCAAGTCTCGACCTGTTTGCCCATTGAATCCACTCCCAGCTCGTGGTCTATGATTCCGTGAAGATACATATAGCTGCACCAATCAGCGCGAAGAGTAAACGGGATGTCAGAATGGCCGAACAACTCAACCACACGGGATTGATATTCACCCCTTGCTTTCTTGATCAGATTCAGGACCGTGTTGTTCCATTCGGTGGTGCAGGCCCGCATGTAGGTCTTTTCCCATGCCTTCATGCCAATGGGCTTATCTTTGCCAGGATTGAACTTCTCGGTCAAAAGCTCACCGAACCAGGAGACCAGGCCTGGCTGGCCCCTGGTTACGTCGAAGACTTTGGCGACTACTGCCTCCTCTATTTTTTGTGTTGACTCCGCCTGGTACTCGTGAAACATTTGTTTCACTTCATCTTCAGTAAGATTCGGAACATGAAGGGATCGTTGGATATTGAAAGGAGAACCCCGTTCGCTCTCAATTCCAAGAACAGCACGCACACCAATGAGGGCAAGGCCGTGGAGCAAGTAGCTCTCCTGTTTGAGGTATATGTCACGGAACAGGGAAACCAGGCGGTCAATAACATGTGCCGGAAGGCTGTCAAATTCATCAATGAAAAGAAGGAGCGGTTTTTCAAAAGGGCTTTTTCTTTTCTGGAATAGACCTGTCCATTCGTCCCACGTTGCAGGCGTATCTATCTCCAGGTCAAAGGCATCAAGAAAAAGTCTGGGAACACGATCAAGGAATACCTCTTCCGGATCATCATCCTTGATTACTACCCCTTGCATGGAAAGGTGACCCACCACAAACTTTTCAGTATATCGAGCCACACTCTCTCCTGTCGCTTCCCTCATCAGCCAGGTCTTTCCGGTTTGCCTCGGCCCCCAAATAGTAAAGTAGTGTCCCCCCTTGTCAGGATCACCCACAAGGTAACCCAGACACTCCTCCACAAGCTCTCTACGTTTGACGCAAAAGTGCCGTTCACAATCTACAGGGCCATAAGAGTGGAATCGTCTCATTACATTCCTCCTCTTCGCCTACCTACCTATCCCGATGTTAAAGCTCAATATCTCTTTTCCTTCCACTATGTGTTTTTGTGGCGCACATAATTCACCCACCATTGTCTTGAGATCAAAAATAACAATGTATCCCTCATCTGCCTGTTCGGTTAAAAGATATTTCCTGCAAAGCTGCTCCATAGCCTTACTAAGGGTTTTATCTCCGGTTGAACGGTTGATTTTGGTCTCGATAATATACTTGTGGCCCTCATAAATCAGAAGGATATCCATTCTGCCTAATCCCGTTGGTACTTCGTAACGCAGTTCTCCTTTTCCGGCCTCTGCAAACTGGTACAGCCAGGCAGTCAGCAGAAATTGCCCTGTCTTTTCATATGGCTTCTGGCTCTGATAAAAGGCGCTCACGCCGATCCGCATGATGTATTCCTCAAAATCAGAAAGCACAGCTTCCATGTTCAGAAGCCCGTCTGGTTTAAAATAGCCTTTGAGGGAAACGTCCACAATCGCCCGGGATTCCCGAAAAAACGTTCTCGTAAACCGTTTCCGATAAATTGAATTGCTGACTCTTACAGCTTTTCCGTCTGCCTTAATCAACCCATGTGTCAAAAGAAGGGACTGTTCCTCATCGCCGGGAACATAGTCAACGCCGTTAAAGACCACATCTATGAAGACTTCTTTGTATTGTTTGGCCTTTTCGGTGATATTATCGAAGTGGCTGTTCTCTTCATAAAGAAGGAGATTAATCGCCTTTTCTACATCTTCTTTAGTGATTGGCTCAGTAGTTTCAGGCCTTACGTCAACCGTCAAAATGGTCCCCAGGCGATTCACCAGCCAGGGTTGGCCTGCGGTTACTTCGTGTGTTTTTATTACCGCTGCTTCAGTAAAGGGCTGGTTGGTCTCCTCTGTATACTGGGCATAAAGGTCGCGGACATTCTGTAATGAAAAAGGGGGCAGCTTTACCTGGTCGGCAATATTAAAAGGGGAGACACCGCCAACAATCAGTTTGGTGATGTTGCGTATCCCGACTAAACCGACTGAGTATAGCGCCTTGTCTGTGCGTTTCTTGTATTTCTGATACAGATCTCTCAAGGTGGTAAGGAAATTTTCCAGTTCATCTACGGGTATTCCGTCAAACTCGTCTATGAAAATGACGATTTTTTTGACTTCAATTATCTGGTTTATTTCTTCAAACAGTTCACTAAACGAAACATGATCAGTCAAGTTATGGGAATCCAGATAGCTCTTTACAGCATCGCGTTTTGCGCATTTAACGGTGGTCAGTCTGTCCACCAGTTGGATGTAAAGCTCTTTTTGAACCAGTTGATAAAACCTCTGTTTGTCCAGGTTTTTGTATATCTGGAAGCTAAGAAGGATAGGCACGTAGGTGGGATCTTTTTCGAGTTTCTGGCAAAAATCCTCAAAAAAGGTGGTCTTGCCGCTCTGCCTGGGGGCAAATATTGAGAAGTACCGCCCCAGGTCCACCATGGTCTTTAAATCCTGATTCTTCGTGTTGACAACGTTTTCTAACTCAACATGGTAAGACCTTATGGGATCAACGGTCCCGGAATCCTCAAATGTGCGTTTGGGCTTTCTGTAGATCATTTATGTCTTCTGAGGGCTCTGCGCTTCCCGTCAGCACTGACCGGTGGGCAGAGCCCACCCCGCGTGGCTTCTATAGGCTTTAAGAAAAAGTTTTTAGCTACGTTATCGGTCGAAACCCTCGGTCAACGTACGCCACTGTATGCCTCCCTCGGGTTTCTCCCTCTAGCCTTGCCAAAATTCTTTTTCTTAAAGCCTATAGACGGTGCCAAGAGATGGGAAAGCCTGGGCCGGAAACGTAACGGGTATGAGATCAGTCTGCCAACCCGGAGGTATCTTCCTCTACAGCGCCTCCGGCTCCATAATCCGCCAGGCTCTTGTGGATCTCCACGTACGGTGTGCAGCGCCTGGTCACGTCAACGGTATCGCCAACATTGAGCTGGTCGAAGAGGAAACCGAATTTTTCTTCAAGGCTCTTTCGAATGGCAGCTCGCACATCCTCCGGGAGACCCCAAAGTTCAGCCTTGAAAGGGCCGAAGCCCTTCTTGCGTGTTTTATAGATAAACTGCTCTTCTGTCTGGCCCTCTTTCTGTTCATTGGCGTGGGCAGTCTTGATGTGATCGTAGATGCGCTCACGAAGGTCGGCAGGAAATGCCTCATGGTCGTATACCATATTCTGAAACCCGGTGGCCAGATGCACCTCTGTTGCCTCTTTTTGCACGAACTGGTTGAATGCCTCATCAGGGAGCGTGGATGCTCCGTGCTGGACTGCGCCGCCCATACCATAGGCATCCCGGGCCACCTTTGACAATTCCTTGATTACATTGAAATCGATCTTGACCTGGGCAAGGGTCCCGTCAGGAAGCGGCACCCCGCCATGGGCCGTGCCGGTCTGGATGCTGATCTTAGAAAGCCCGACCATCCCTTGGGGGAGACTCCTGTTGTAACCGTCCATGTAGGCACGAAGCTCGGTCTCGTCGCTGTTTTTTTCGCCAATTTCGCCAATTTCACCGCCCACCGAGACGGTCACCCCTTTGGGCTCTCGCTCACGGATAAAGGCAGTGAGCTTCGCGCATATCTCAAAGTTGTCCCTTTGTTGCTCGTCCACTGTAGGATAACTCAGATCTACCAACGTGGATGTATCAATATCGATATTGTAAAAGCCAGCTTTTACGGCCTCCGCCGTAAGGTCAAACACAGCTTTGACCTCAGCATCAGGGTCGGCCTTGAACTTCTTCAGATTGACCTGAAAGTGATCCCCCTGGATAAACAGAGGCCCTCGAAAGCCCTCTTTGATGGCTGCAGCCATGATCACGCTCAGGTATTCGGCTGGCCGCTGGTCAGTGTAGCCAATCTCTGAGCGGGCAATCTCAAAGATCAAGGCTCCGACACCGCGCGGAATGGCGGCCCTAAAAACGGCACGTGCGCTATCATAGGCCATGGCGCGCAAGTTTATTGCAGGCACCGTAAAATTGAGGGGGACCTCACCCCGCCCACGGGCCATATAAAGCTCATTGATAGAGGCCGGGTAAATGCCCAGGACCTGACCCATCTCCCACAGGAGCCATCTGGCAGCAGCCAGTTCTTTGGCTTCTCCGAACACGGCCTTCCTGGCCAGCGCGTCTATGGAGACGCTTGCCAGCTTCTTCTCGTCTTGAACCGACACCTTTCCATCATCCACGGTTACAGAGCCTTCCATTTCAGCGAGCAAGGTTTCCAATGCCTGGTTAGTCATTTGGTCCCTCCTTTTGTTGGTTATTGGTTATTCTCAATTCATTGTTGGAAATCCACAACTCGAAAGTCGAGGTCGTTTTCACTCTAATCAATATCAACTTTGGGCCGAATAGGCAAGCCCGTCATAAATACCCTAATCACTCACCTGTACCTTCAGGTAAAGGTCTCCTCTCCCGCCTTCTCTTGTCTCGCGGCCCATACCACCCAGGCGGAGCTTGCTGCCGTTTGAAATGCCTTGGGGTATAGTCAGCAAAAAAGTCCTTTTCTTAAAACCCTTAGCGATATTGACCAGTTTGCGTGCCCCGAAAAGGGCCTCGCGCTCGCTGACAGAAATGACTCCGTAGAGATCCGGGTCATCTCCGAAACTACCAGTGCGGATGACCTGGATACGCGGGGTTGTGCGTTTCCTGGTCACAGCCCGGAGCTTTTTGCCTGCACCTGTTTCTGGCAGGATCTCAAAAAGCTTCAGAAAAACAATGCCAAATACGAAGCCGCCAATATGTGCCCACCAGGCAATGCCACCCATCTGGGAAGAGGAGCCGGCAGCGCTGAGAAACTGGAACAAGAACCATATCCCGAGAAAAACGAATGCCGGAAGCTCGATAAACTGAAAAAAGAAAAAGATAGGAACCAGGGTCAGCACCTTTGCCCTGGGATGGAGGACGAAGTAAGCGCCCATAACACCTGCAATTGCACCACTGGCACCAATCGTGGGTAGTTCACAATGCAGGTTGAGAACCAGATGTGAGATTCCGGAGGCCAATCCGCAGAGCAAATAGAAGACGAGATAACGCAAATGTCCAAGCCGATCTTCCACATTGTCGCCAAAGATGTAAAGGAACCACATGTTACCCAGCAAATGAAGAAAACCGCCATGCAAGAACATAAACGTGAGGAAAGAGATCACCTGCTGGCCGGTAGTAAAGTATGCCGAGATTTGAGGGATGGTATAACGCGCCGGAACAAGGCCGTAAACATAAATAAACTTGTTAAGTCCCTGGCCTTGCGACAACTGCACAAAAAAAACCAGCACATTGACCGCAATGAGGAGGGTGTTGACGATTGGATAGGTCTCGGACCGGACGGTGCCTCGAATGGGGATCATACTCTAAAATAATATCGTAACCGTTCACGGGTTCAAAGGTTCAGGGGTTCAAACGTTGTATTCTCATCTTCATACGCCATTTTGTAAACGTTTTGTAGGGGGAAATCGACCGCTTCCAGTTACCAGGGTCTAAATTTGGTCGCAATTTGGGTGACATTGCCAAAGGCGCGACCCAGGTTTCGCCACTTCTTTGTGCAAAGCACGTCTTTCATGCAAGGGAGGACACTCCGGACAATCCGCCTTTTCAGGGAAATATAGTCCTGTGAACCACTGTAAAGGTCTGATAGAACCGCCTGCATCGCAGGGCCTGCCCTGGCCAGGATGACAGTGTTCTCAATAAAACCAGGGGCAAAAAACATATTTTTCAAGAAAGCCGCTCTGCTGAGGTTTTGTCCGAACCGCTCATAGATCATGCTCGGATAAACCTCCATGGTATTGGCCAAGAGACACGTTGCAAGGATCTCTGCCGAACTGATAGCGTAATAGATCCCCTCGCCTGTAATGGGGTCGGCCAACCCGGCGGCATCTCCGGCCAGTGCCCAGTTTTTGCCTGCGATTTCGAGACGATTGAAGTTGACCAGAGGCATGGAAGGGATGAACCAGGAAAAAGGGCTCTTGTTCTTCAACTGATCCTTCGAGTAGTAACGCATCAGAAATTCTGCGAGCTTCGCCTTGAGATGAGGTGTTCTATATTTGTCTCCGGTGCCGCATATCCCTGCTGAAGCATACTCGATGCCAGGGAAAACCCATGCATACCCATGAAAACCATGAAAGAACTTGATCACGATTTTGTCCTCGCCAAGTTCTTTTACATAATAGCCGCAAGCCTTGTAAAATTCGCAGGTCCTAAACTTGACCGAAACCGTGTTTCTAACCAGACTCTTTATCCCATCAGCACCTATGATAAAATCGTATTGCTCGGATGTTGCTCCGGCAGAAACAACCCATCCGTTCCCGGCCCGCTCTACCGACTTAACCCTACTGTTGATGAGTCTGGTGCCGAACTTGAGTGAGCGTCCAAGCAGGTATCGATCAAAGTCCTTTCTGGTGACTACTGTGACCGGATGTTGCAGGGTAATATCAACATATGTGTCGTCCCAGGATACTATTCTTGAGTACCTTACACGACGGGCAGGTATAGGGAGATCTTCGGGAATATCGGTATCTGAAAATAGCTTGTAGGTCAGGCCGCCTGCACATGGTTTCTTTTTGTGCGGGGACTTCAACTCAAAAACGGTCACATCGCGCCCATTTTTGCTCAGAAGATAAGAAAGGTGTGATCCTGCCGGGCCCGCCCCGATGACTGCGATCTTACCAGACATCTTCGTTGCCTTGGTAATCGGTCACCAAGGACCACGGCTCCAGGATATCTTCAGAAATGCCATCGATGAACCGCGACGGCCTGGAGAGTACCATCCCTGTGCCTCGATCAAATATCTCAATTGGGTAAGTAAAGAAGAGGTTCTCTTTTGCCCTGGTGGCAGCGACATACATTAGACGAAGTTCTTCTTCCACCTCTTCGTCGTTTCGCGCAGCGTAGGCAGCAGGGAAGCGGCCCTCCAGGGCCGAGATGATAAAGACCGTGTGCCATTCCAGGCCCTTGGCAGAATGAATCGTGGAAAGGACCAGTTGCTCATCATCGTAATCAGTGGCAAGAATATTGTCTATGCTGGCATTGGGCGGCTCCAGGGCCATATCAGAGAGGAATCTTTCGAGGCTTTCGTAACGGTCCATGATGGCTAAAACGTGCTCAAGATCCTTGGCGCGCTTAGGATAATCGTCAAATTTCTTCTCAAGGATAGGCTGGTAATAACGGGCGAGTTTTGTTCCAATCTCAGCGACCGGAAGGTGATCTGTCTCAAAATCTGCCATCGCCTGTCTGAACTTGTTGAAGGCGTTAGCATATCGAGGTTTCGGTTCTATGGTGGCTAACCCCCTAATGCCCGCCCCTGAGCTCACCACCCCCTGAAATATCTCGTCTGCCGCTTTGGGGCCAATGCTTTCCAGCAAAAGCAGAACCCGGTGCCAGCTTACAGGGTCTTGCGGATTGGCCAGGATCTTCATATGTGCCAGGAGGTCTTTGATGTGGGCAGTCTCCATAAACTTGAACCCGCCTACTTTAACAAAGGGGATGTTTCTTCTGTTTAGTTCGATTTCCAGGTCAAATGAAAGGTAGCTGGCCCTGAACAACACGGCAATGTCGCTGAGGGAAACGCCTTCTTCTCTGAGCTCAAAGACCCTTTGGGCCACAAACTGCGCCTGCATGTCTTCATCTTCTGCCGTCACCAGGGCAGGCGGAGCCCCGTCTTTTTTTTGAGTAAAGAGGACCTTGGTGTATTTTTCTCGCGCCCTGTCAATAATGACGTTGGCAACGCTTAAAATAGGCTGTGTGCTACGATAGTTCTCTTCCAGCTTAACGATCTTTGTGTCCGGAAATATTTTCGGAAAATCCATAATATTTCCGAAACTTGCCCCTCGAAAGGCATAGATCGACTGTGAGTCGTCCCCCACCACCATTACGTTGTGGTGTGTGGCTGCAAGAAGTCTGACAATATCGGCCTGAAGTTTGTTCGTGTCCTGATACTCATCCACCATGATGTAACCATACGTTTGAGAAAGCCTCTCCCGTACGTCCTGGTTACCTTCAAGCAATGCCTTCAGGTAGATTAGAAGATCATCGTAATCCATGAGGCAATGCTTCTTCTTATACGTCTGGTAGGCATCACAAAGGCGCAGGAGATCTGCTGCGTCCTTCATAAAATGGGCGTAGTCTTTGAGGATAATCTCCTCAACGGGCACAGCCTTGTTCACGGCCTTGCTGAAAACGTTCGCAATGGTCCTCTTGTGGGGAAAGCGCCTGCCTTTCACATTCAGTTGCAGCCTCGCTCGCAGGAGATCAATGGCGTCTTCTGCGTCGGCTCGATCCAGGATATTGAACCCTGACTCAAACCCGAGCTTTTGGGCGTATCGCCTCAGGGTGAAGTTGGCAAATGAATGAAAAGTGCCGCCAGCCACTTTTTCACAGCGCTCGTCGAGCAAAGTCGTGGCCCTGCGAAGCATTTCCTGAGATGCCTTTCTGGTAAAAGTCAGCAGCAAGATAGAGCCTGGTGGCACACCACCTTCAACCAGACGTGCAACCCGGTAAGTAAGGGTACGTGTCTTGCCACTCCCGGCCCCGGCAATCACAAGGAGAGGCCCATCTAATGTGGTTACAGCCTCATATTGGGCAGGGTTGAGGACATCCTTATAGGGTATGGAAAAGGTGCGCTCTTTGGATTCACGCCGCTCGTCTTTGATGTAGTATGGTTTCATAGATGTTGAAAGGATTCTCGTAGACACACCCTAACGCTTGTAGTTTTCGATATTCTTGGCAAAACCCTCAAAGTCGTTCTCCAGCAAAAAGCGAGAGATCATCTCAGCGACCTTGTCTGCCGTGTCAAGACGATAACCACCTTTTTCGTCAGGCCCTGAGACCTTTTTGGCGTTTTGGACAATGGCCTGAAGGGCGGCGCTTGTCATCTCCACGTTTGCGCGTACCACTATGGTATCTTTCGACTCACTCATAGGCTCTCTCCTGTTGTTCTGTTCATAAGCAACTCGTAACCGTTCACAGTTATCCGTTTTCCGTTCACCGACGGGCAGGGAGTGGTAGCAAGGACAAGTTGTTGCCGGTGTTCGCACAACGGAAACTCCACGGTCCGATGGCCAGAAAGTCCCGGTTCTGCAATTAGATACGGGGTATGACGACGCTACGGACAACGGTGAACCGTGATATGAAGGAAGTTGAGCCGGGCAAGAGACCGTTGATGGTTTCATAACAGGCACGGCGGTGTCCAGCAGTAGACTCATCACTTTTCAAACAGATTCTCAGGTGCCCGGCAGCGGGACGGTATCTTTAAAAACGTTAAAACAGTACTCCATGACCATTGCGTCTTTGGGGGGCACATCTACGAACTCAACCCCAATGCCCTTTTTGACTATATGGACAATCTTGGCCTTTACATACATGGCTTTTTTTTCACCAGGAAGTTTCATGGCCACATAGATTTCGTCTCCTCTTTTGAATTGTGACGGGTTATCCGTCCGGATAAAGACCCCATAGAGACCAAAGTTTCGTATCTCCTTTAACCCCCGTTGCCCCCTAATAAGCACCTTTAAATGAAAGTCTATCCTCGGGTTTTTCCTCCTCTCATCTGACGGGAGCGCTTTCATCGTCACGAAAAAATCTTCCTTGGTGTTTATTGTGGTGTTACACGAATAGGATTTTCCCTTTACAGCCTCGTCTCTGTTAGCTAACATAATATAGCAATATAAAAATGTCAACGGACAGCAATCCCGATACAACAAGCTGTTTTTCTGAAGGGAGGCTTAAACCACATGACCAGTTCCTTTGATAAATTTGCCGATAGCTTGCAGGAGGAGATCAATCAGGATGTCATGAAGACCTATGGAGAAAAGGTGTACGAGCGGTGGCGTAATCCGAGGTTTATAGGCACCATGGAAAGCCCCACAGGATACGGCCGCGTAACCGGGACCTGCGGTGACACCATGCAAATCTTTCTGCGCCTTGAAGACGGTATTGTCTCGGAAGCCTCCTTTACTACAGACGGCTGCGGTTGCAGTGCGGTATGCGCTTCGGTAGCCTGTGAATTGGCCATGAAAAAAGGAGTCGAGAGGTTAGAAGATATCACGGGGAAAGCGATCCTCGGGGTCCTCGGAGAGCTTCCTGAAGATGACGTACACTGCGCATTCCTGGCTGCCGAGACCCTGCAGGCAGCCCTGGATGCGAGTATGAAACCCGGGAAATAGCCCCACAAAGGGGTTTGGGACGCCGTGCTATGCCGCCATAAGCGCTAAGTTATTTTGTAAACGTTCACAGGTGACATTTATGCCGTACGGAATTGTCTTGAAAAATGAACGTCCAACATCGAACATCGAACGTCCAACATCGAATGAAAAACGAATATCCAATACCGAAGAGTCAACAGCTGTTTCTGTTTCTTCATTTTTTCCCATTCAAAATTCGATGTTGGACGTTCGATGTTCATCTTTTTCAGTAGTCCATCCGGTGCAAAAACAACTTAGCGCTTATGGTGCTATGTCCAACTAACCTGCATCCTGCAAAAATCCGATAAAGCCCTTGACTGAATTGGCCATAAAATACCTTTCTCTCTCTTGTACACTAGGTTCCATGAACCTAAATGGCTTTAATTCAGGATCTTTTTCGAGGAGGCTATCTATACATCTCATTATGAGATCATTGGGGCCAACAGACATCTCTTTTTCAACGATCTCTTTCCATCTCAAGAT
>JAUVJO010000256.1 GCA_030592345.1 Deltaproteobacteria bacterium | reverse complement strand
GCGGGGCCAACGTGCGAACGGGTTAATCGAATACATACACCGTGAGGGGGTTCTCGAACAAATTATGTACGATACATCAAACTTCAAAAAAGGCTTGAAAATAGAGATGGGCGGGAAGCCATTTGAGATTGTGGAATTTCTGCATGTGAAGCCCGGCAAAGGGGGCGCTTTTGTGCGCACCAAGCTCAAGAACTTGCTCACCGGCCGCGTGGTGGATCAGACGTTCCGCTCAGGCGAGAAGATTGGCAGGCCAGCCCTTGAAGAAAAGCAGATGCAGTACCTGTACAAGGATGGTAATAGCTATTGTCTTATGGATAATGAAACCTATGACCAGGTTTTTCTGTCTAAAGAGCAGGTTGGCGAAAGCCGTCTATTTCTTCCTGAAAACATTACGGTTAGTGTACTCTATTATAATGACGAGCCAGTCGGCGTTGAATTACCCCTGTTTGTGGAACTCACGATTACCGACACCGAACCTGGCGTAAAAGGCGACACGGCCAGCAAGACCACAAAACCTGCCACCCTGGAGACTGGAGCGGTCATACCAGTGCCAATATTCTTAAACGTAGGGGACGGGGTGAAGGTGGACACGCGCACTGGCACCTATGTTGGGCGAACGAAAAAGGACACACCTTAGCCTCAGAATCCAGAATCCCATATTTATATTTTGGTAAGAGAGTGCATAAAGTGAACTAAAGTGTCTAAAGTGAGCTAAAGTTGAGGACTTGAAGATATTATTATAAAAAAAGTGGTCTTTGGTCTTGCAATTTTAGGTTTAGGCACTTTAGCTCATTTTAGGCGCTTTAAAAAAACGCCATTTGTGGCCGTGCAAAGAATAACAGGGTGAACCGTTCCCGCCGGGCCGTAGGCAGGGTTTTCTTTCGTTAGCCTTGCTCGTAGGACGGTTCAGATTCCGGTGAACCCTGAACCCCTGAACGGTTCCATATTATGAAAAGCATCCTCGTTGTTGGTGGCGCTGGCTATATCGGGTCACATATGTGCAAGTACCTTTCCAGGCATGACTATCATCCCATCGTGCTGGATAACCTTGTTTATGGCCACCGGCAAGCAGTCAAGTGGGGAACATTTGTTAGGGGCTCGACAAGCGATTCAGGGCTGCTCCGCAAGCTGTTTGCAGATTACACAATTGAAGCGGTCATGCATTTCGCCGCCTTTTGCTATGTTGGTGAGTCTGTGACAAACCCTGCCAAGTACTATGAAAATAACGTTGTCAATACACTCGCTTTACTTGAAGTCATGGTGGAATACAGGGTTTCCAATTTTATCTTTTCTTCTTCGTGCGCCACGTATGGCGAACCTGTTCAAATTCCGATTCGTGAAGACCATCCACAAAAGCCGATCAACCCATATGGTAAGACCAAGCTCATGGTCGAGCAAATTCTCGAAGATTTCAGAGGGGCCTATGGGCTGGAATCGATAAGTCTGCGCTATTTTAACGCAGCCGGGGCTGATCCGGATGGCGAATTGGGAGAGGATCATGATCCGGAGACACACCTGATCCCACTGGTTCTTGAGACGGCTCTTGGAAAAAGACCTTGTATAGAGATTTTTGGGGAAAACTATCCTACCAAAGATGGCACATGTGTCAGGGACTACATTCACGTCGAAGACCTGGCCCAGGCCCACCTTCTTGCCCTGGAGAGATTGTTCAACGGCCTTCCGGGCGGGGTGTACAACCTTGGTAACGGGGACGGATATTCAGTCAAAGAAGTTGTTGAAATTGCACGCAATGTGACGGGCAAACCGATTCCTGCGAGGGTAGTGGAGAAGAGACCTGGCGACCCTGCAGTCCTGGTCGGCTCAAGTGAGAAGGCCATGGACGAACTGGGCTGGAGGCCGCAGTTTCCCGACCTTAGCACAATAGTTAAAACCGCCTGGAATTGGCACAAGGATAACCCCAATGGCTACGGTGGCTGAAAATAGGCGTCTATAGACTTTCACATATTAAATTTCACTGCGTTATCGGTCGTCGGCGTATTACAATACAGCCTCCTCCCTCAGGCCTTGTGAAATTTAATATGTGAAAGTCTATAGTGGCTTCGTAGAAAATCCCTCTGTCCCGCCATGGCTGGATTGTGCCCCATCTTCCTTCATTGCGACACACTATAACTAGGCCACATTCCACAAGATTCGCACGCAGTGCATATGAACTTTTCACTTTGCCGTCGATATGGTGACTTTTTACGAAGTCATCAAAGCATGTAGAACATTTTTTTTTAGAAATGACGATTAGGCGAATAAGCCCGTGAAATTCATTGATAAAAATACAGTCCTCTTTGATTGGACCGCTTTTTACCCCTTGATAGTGGATGCGTTTAGTGGCAAGTGTTGCCGGGGCTTGAACAAGGCAGGATCGGAAACAAGTACAAGTCGAGTTAATTCAGACAAAAAAGGGGGGGGGCAATGAAAGGAGATTACATATGAAAGAGTTGAAAAGATTATTAATTCTGTTTATGGCCATATCAATGATCCTTGCATTTACCCCCGCATTATGGGCGGAGGAGGCAGCACAAGAGGCGCAGCAGAAGGCCCCAGAGGCGATGGAACAAGTGACGGAAGTAGTGACGGAAGTAGTGGCGGAAGTACCGTTAATCAATATCAACGCGGCCACGGCGGCCGAACTTGCCGGGCTTCCCGGCATAGGGGAATCTCTTGCCGATGCTATTGTCAAGTACCGCGAAGAAAATGGCGCATTTCAGTCGGTAGAAGATCTTATGAAGGTTTCTGGCGTTGGCGACAAAAAGTTCGAGGCCATTAAGGGTCTAATCAGCTTACAATAAATATACGCAAAGCCCCCCTTTTTTTAAACAGGCATTATGACGGCCGCAGAAAGAGCCTTTTTGTTTCCAACTGCGGCCGATCATGTGTCACTTACATCTGAGATCCTTCCCCTGGCGCAGCCCCCTCAGCTTTTCGGCTCTTCATACCCGTAAAGGCATCTCTTGTTTAGCTGAAAAAAACGTAGACGTTCACAAGGGTATCTTGATATACGCAAAAATGATTCACCACAGAGACACAGAGATCACAGAGGTAAATTCCTTTTGCCCGATCGGGAGACCCCGGAGGAATAAGCTCCGCATTCCACAGGGCAGGCGGTGATCGGGCAAAAAAACGCTGCCCTTCGGGCAATTATCCCACGCCTCATTGTCTTGACACCACCTTTGTGGCAGCCGTGCAAGCTATAGACTTTCACATATTAAATTTCACAGCGTTATCGGTCGTCGGCGTATTACAATACAGCCTCCTCCCTCTGGCCTTGTGAAATATAATATGTGAAAGTCTATATTTCACCCGGCGAAGCCGGACGGATGCTTTTCCCTGGCCGTCGTCTCCCGGCCAGGGAAAAAACCCTGTCCTCTGTGTCCTCTGTGCCTCTGTGGTGAAATTAAGGCATCGAGCTGCCCGTGAACGGCTACAAGAAAGGAAGACAATATGAGGGTACCGTTGCTGGACCTAAAGGCCCAGTACGAAACCATCCGGAGTGAGATCCTGCCTGCTTTGGAGGAAGTCCTGGAGAGTCAGCATTTTATACTGGGGCCTAAGGTAGGCGATTTTGAGCAAAAGGTGGCTGTCTACTCTAACTGTACTGATGCTATAGGGGTCAGTTCAGGATCTGACGCCTTGTTGATCTCACTGATGGCAGAAGACATTGGTCCCGGCGATGATGTGATCACCACTCCTTATACGTTTTTTGCCACGGCAGGGGCTATCTCTCGTACTGGGGCAACGCCTGTGTTTGTTGATATCCAGCCCGATACCTACAACATGGACCCGAACTTGATCGAAGAAAGAATAACGCCGAGGACACGAGCTATTATTCCTGTTCACCTTTACGGACAGTGCGCTGACATGTGGCCCATTTTGGACCTTGCCGGGAAAAAGGGCTTGGTAGTCATTGAGGATGCGGCCCAGGCCATAGGTGCGGAATATCCTAACGAAACACCTTCGCGTTTAGAGATTTGTCGGGCCGGTTCCATGGGGGATTACGGGTGTTTCTCTTTTTTTCCTTCTAAGAACCTGGGCGGGTTTGGTGACGGCGGCATGGTGGCGACCAACGATTCGGATCGAGCCGAAAGACTCAAGATACTCCGGGCCCATGGATCAAAGCCGAAGTACTACCACAAATTTGTGGGTGGCAATTTCCGTCTCGATGCTATTCAGGCTGCCGTGTTATCTGTCAAGCTCAGGCACCTGGACACATGGACGGCAAAGAGGCGACAGAACGCCGCCTCCTATGACGCGGCATTCGAGTCGTCCGGTCTCGTTGACAAGGGGCTTATTACGCTGCCTAAAGCTTTTTGGAAAAAAGCTATTGCGCAAAATATTGCTACTGAAAATTCAGAAACCCGATCTTTAAGTTTACACGACCACATATACAACCAGTATATCATAAGCACATCCCGGCGCGATGAACTCAGGGGATATCTCACAGACAGGGGCATTGGCACAGAAATCTACTACCCGGTTCCGTTGCACTTGCAGGAATGCTATCTCAGTCTGGGTTATCCACCCGGTTCCTTTCCGGTCAGCGAAGATGCTGCCAAAAGAACCCTGGCGCTACCCATCTACCCGGAGCTGACTAACGAGCAGCAGGAGTATGTGGTAGACGCTGTTTGTGAATATTTCTCCTAGGAGGCTGTCCGAGAATGGCTATTTTCCCCAATCTCTGCGTCAGGCTAAAATTATAATCCTCGAAATACTTCTATGTATTCCTGTGGTTATAATTTTCGCCTTCCTTGATCTTGAAAAAAATATCTCATTCTCGGACAGCCTCCTAACCGAATCCGAAGCGGGCGCATCCGCTAACGCAGCCCAAAATCTTTTTCTGGAAGACTATATGTTCATACGTTTTAGAAAGGTGTTTTGTTACAAAAACTCGGGGCTTTTTTTGCTTTTAGAAATCATAGCTTATCTCGAATTCTGCGTAGATAGCATCGTCAGCCTCATCAGGAAATGCTTTGCCTGGCACGAAATAGCCTAGTGAAAGGCTGGCCTTTACTCGCTTACCCTTATATCCTGCAACAAGATCGATTTCTTTGCCCAGTTTTTTGCTCAGGCCGTTTGGGTCTTTAT